>JAOZLK010000078.1 GCA_029934875.1 Bacteroidales bacterium
AAGGCAACAGTTACTTCTAACTGGCCCGGCAGGTTATCCTACTCCGGCCAACTGGTTCCTCCCGGTGTGTCGAAGGTGTACAAGGGATACTCACTCTAATTTGTAGAGGAAGCGTTTAATGCTTCGCTTTGGCGTTTTCTCAAACTCCTTATCGTGAATATGAATCTTTAATATGGATTCGTATGCGGCAAGTTGTTGGTTTACCGCTTTGCGGTTCTCCTCCATCTTAGCTTCAATAGCGTCGGCCACACCATCGGCTTTTACCTGTTCCATATCCGGATATACAAGTGCTTCCAGGCGGTTGTCCTTATTCATCAGCACCACAGCTTCACTGATGTACTGCAGGTTAATGAGCTTGGATTCAATCTCCTCGGGATAGATGTTTTGCCCGGACGAACCCAGCAACATGCTTTTGCTCCTGCCCTTGATGTAAATAAATCCATCCTCATCGGTGACACCCAGGTCGCCTGTATGCAGCCAGCCATCTTCATCAATTGCAGCTTTGGTGGCCTCTTCATTTTTATAATAGCCCTCCATCAGGACCTCCCCTTTCACCATAATCTCACCGGGGACCTTGTAAGGCTCGGGAGAGTCAATTTTCAGTTCCATGACATCCAGAATTTTCCCGCTGGATCCTTTTCTTGTGGAAGCGAAGCCCTCGTAGGAAATCAGGGGGCCACATTCAGTCATCCCGTAGCCAATTGTATAGGGGAAATTGATCTTTGTCATAAAAGCCTCTACTTCATCCCCCAGTGCTGCACCCCCCAGGACTGCCTCCCGGAAGCGCCCACCAAAGGACTCAACCAGCTTCTTCCTGATAGCTCCATATATAAGGCCGCTGATTCCTGGGATCTTTGTAAGGACCTTCATGGATCCCTTCTGCAAAGTGGGTAAAACTTTCTTTTTATAGAGCTTCTCAAAGAATATGGGTACAAAGAGGATCAGGTGAGGCCGGATCTCGGAAAATGCCTTGAGTATTACCGGGGTGGCAGGAATCTTCCCCAGGATGGTCACGTGAACACCCACGGCCAGTGGAAAGAGAAAATCAAAGGCAAAACCATAGCAGTGGGCCAGGGGTATGATGGAGAGCATTTTCTCTCCTGGATTCAGTTCAATGGAGCGGATGGCAAAATCCACGTTACCCGCCAGGCTGTTGGCGGTAAGAACCACACCCTTACTAAAGCCTGTGGTCCCCGATGTATAATTTATCTGTGCGACCTCGCTGTTGTCCACATCGGCATACTTGATGTGCTCCCTTGTAAAATCACCCTTGCAGCTCTCCCTGAGCAAATCATCAAGCTTTTCATTTGTTTCTTTAAATGCAGCAGTAGGGCTGGCCGAAAGGATTCCAAAATCATCCACTGAAAGGATGGCCCCGATTTGTTTCATTTCAGTTTCTGCAAGGGTATCCATGATCTGCTTGTCCACCAGCAGCATCACCGAATCGGAATGATTGATGATGGTATGGGCATCGCCAGGTTTAAAATCCGCGAGTATGGGTACGCATACAGCACCATAGCTAAGTATACTCATGCTGGAGATGCACCAGTTGGAGGAATTCTTGCCAAACACGGCAATCTTGTCCCCCTTTTTTATACCCAGGCCCTTGTAAAGCAGGTGCAATTTTGCCACCTGTTTGGATAGCTCACCATAGGTATAAGAGATTCCATTGTAATCGGAAAGTGCAGGAAGGTCCCAGTTCTCTGAAAAACTCTTCTCATAGAACTTAATCAAATTCTGTTGGATCATGGGATGATAGGGTTTAGTTATTCTACAAGATAAACAATCCTTTCCAATGACAAAAAACTCTTCCATCATTCAACATATCATGTATCTTTGCACCATCATTTCAGAGTAACATCAAATCGCATCTTTATGATCTATTTTTTCCAGGTCCCCGCTAACAAAATCATTGCACTTCAGCATTCCTCAGAACTTGAGCATGCAAACACAAAAAAGCTGGAGTGGCTGTTCGGCTCTTCCAGCTGTCTTTCTTCCGCTTCAGTGGATGGTGTATTTGTGGGTCCGCGAAAAGAGATGATAACACCCTGGAGTACCAATGCAGTTGAAATAACAGAGAACATGGGTGTGGAAGGCATCCTGAGGATAGAAGAATTCTTCGGGGTAAAGGGAGATGATGCATCCCACGATCCCATGCTCCAGTCTCTTTACAAGGGGCTTGACCAGGATCTGTTTACCATAGATAAGAAACCTGAGCCTGTCTTAGAGATCTCTGATATCGCTGCCTACAACCAGCAGGAAGGCCTGGCCCTGAATCCCGATGAGATCGAATACCTTGAAGGCGTAAGCCAGCGTATAGGAAGAAGCCTGACCGACAGCGAGGTCTTTGGCTTCTCACAGGTAAATTCTGAACATTGCCGGCACAAGATTTTCAACGGTACCTTCATCATAGACGGAGAGGAGAAAGAGTCATCCCTCTTCCAGATGATTAAGCGCACTACAGCCACAAATCCCAACTACGTGGTATCGGCTTATAAGGATAATTGCTCATTTGTGCAGGGCCCTGTGGTTGAGCTCTTCGCTCCCGGGACCCAGGATAATGCTGACTATTTTAAGATCAGGGATATTGAAACGGTACTTTCCCTGAAGGCTGAAACCCACAATTTTCCAACTACCGTGGAACCATTCAACGGAGCAGCCACAGGTACAGGGGGAGAAATAAGGGACAGGATTGCAGGAGGGAAAGCCAGTGTCCCCATGGCTGGAACCGCAGTTTATATGACCTCCTATCCCAGGCTGGGTGAAGGACGCAAGTGGGAAGAATCCATTAAGGAAAGGCCCTGGCTCTACCAGACACCGGAGGAAATTCTGATCAAGGCTTCCAACGGGGCCAGCGATTTTGGTAATAAATTCGGACAGCCCCTGATCTGCGGAAGCCTGCTCACTTTCGAACACGAGGAGCATGGAAAGGTCTTTGGTTTCGACAAGGTTATCATGCTGGCGGGGGGAATCGGCTACGGTAAAAAAGAAGATGCTGAAAAGGCCATCCCAGTCAAAGGCGATGTTGTGGTTCTGCTGGGAGGAGATAATTACAGGATTGGAATGGGAGGTGGAGCGGTTTCTTCGGTTGACACCGGGGTCTTTGAAAATGCCATTGAATTAAACGCAGTTCAGCGTGCCAATCCTGAGATGCAAAAGCGGGTTTTCAATACCATCCGGGCCTACTCTGAATCGGCTTCCAACCCCATCATAAGCATCCATGACCATGGAGCAGGAGGACACCTGAACTGTCTTTCAGAACTGGTGGAAGCCACCGGAGGAAAAATAAACCTGGATAAACTCCCGGTGGGTGATCCCACCCTTTCGGCCAAGGAAATAATCGGAAATGAATCACAGGAGAGAATGGGCCTCGTAATCAAGGCTGAAGATGTGGATGAACTTGTTCGTATTGCAAACCGGGAAAGGGCCCCCATATACATCATTGGGGAAATCACAGATGACCACAGGTTTGTATTTGAAAGTGAAAAGACCGGCGAAAAACCCATGGACCTGGAGCTGGCCGACATGTTCGGGAAACCACCCCGGACCATAATGGAAGACCAAAGCCTTAAGACCAGCTACAGGGAAATTGATGTGGACCCCGCCTTGCTCGCAAAGTACCTGGAGGGTGTCATGCAACTGGAGGCCGTGGCATGCAAGGACTGGCTCACTTCCAAGGTGGATCGCTCGGTGACCGGAAAAATTGCCAGGCAACAATGTGCCGGCCCGCTGCAACTCCCTCTTAATAATCTCGGCGCTGTAGCCCTCGATTTCCAGGGTAAAAAGGGTTACGCTACCTCCATCGGGCATGCTCCTGCTGCAGGAATGGTGGATGCAGCAGCTGGAAGTATCCTGTCCATTGCAGAAGCCCTCACCAACCTGGTATGGGCTCCTATGCCGTATAGAATCAGAAGCATCTCCCTCTCTGCCAACTGGATGTGGCCCTGCAGGAACGAGGGTGAAGATGCCAGACTCTATGCAGCAGCCAGTGCGGCCAGTGACTTTGCTGTCGGACTGGGAATTAATATACCCACCGGGAAGGACTCACTTTCCATGACTCAGAAATATGAGAAACAGGTGGTCTACGCACCGGGTACAGTGATCATCTCAGCGGCCGGGGAAGTGAGCGATGTGAGAAAAATTGTTGAGCCTGTGATGGTAGAGAACCCGGAATCAAGGTTCATCTACATTGATTTTTCAGGGGATGAATTTAAGCTCGGAGGCTCTTCCTTCGCACAGTATATGAACCGTCTTGGGAATGAAGCGCCGAAGGTGAAGGATGCCTCCTACTTTGTAAAAGCATTCAACCTGCTCCAATCCCTCATTGAAGAAGGAACTGTCCTTTCCGGACATGATGTTTCTGCAGGAGGCCTGATTACCACCCTGATGGAAATGTGCTATGCCAACACAAGTGGTGGAATGGAAATTGATCTTTCTGCTGTTCCCGGGGAAATGATCCCCATCCTGTTTAGTGAAAAGCCAGGTGTGGTGATCCAGGTGGCCAATGCCCCCCAGGTGAGTGCCATCCTGGAAAAAGAAAGCATCTTCCATCATGTCATCGGACGGCCAATTGAAGAAAGGGAGATTCAGCTCAGGACAGAATCGGGAAATCAGAACCTTCCCATTGACCATTACCGGGATCTGTGGTTTCGCACCTCCTACCTTCTCGACTGCAGACAATCGGGTGAGGAGCTTGCTGCTGAGCGCTACAAATCTTATAAGAAGCACGCACTCAATTTTAATCTGGGTGACTTTAAGGGCAGCTTCAGTAGCCTGGGGATTGATCCAAAAAGACGCACAGACAGCGGAATCAAAGCAGCCATCATCAGAGAGAAGGGGGTGAACGGTGACAGGGAAATGGCCCATGCCCTCTACCTCGCTGGTTTTGATGTAAAGGATGTCCACATGACCGATCTGATCAGCGGAAGAGAGACCCTGGAAGAAGTGCAAATGATCGTATTTGTGGGTGGCTTCTCCAACTCCGATGTACTTGGTTCGGCCAGAGGCTGGGCAGGAGCTTTTAAATACAATGAAAAAGCACAGGTGGCTCTCAATAATTTCTACAGGCGTGAAGATACACTCAGCCTGGGAATCTGTAACGGCTGCCAGCTGATGATCGAACTGGACCTTGTGGTTCCGGAACATGCTGAAAAGCCTTCCATGGTGCACAATGCATCAGGGAAATTCGAATCGGCCTTCCTGGCTTTAAAGGTTCAGAAGAACAGCTCGGTGATGCTGGCTTCATTGGAGGAGATGAACCTTGGTGTATGGGTGGCTCATGGAGAGGGGAAATTTGTCCTTCCTAAAGCAGAGGAGCAGTACCATATTGCAGCAAAATACTCTCACTCGAGCTACCCTGCCAATCCCAACGGTTCTGAATATGACGTGGCAGCTATCTGCTCTGCCGACGGTCGTCACCTGGCCATGATGCCTCACCTTGAACGCGCATACCAGCCATGGCAATGTGCAACTTACCCTGCCGGGCGAAAGTATGATGAGGCAACTCCATGGTTGGAAGCCTTTGTAAATGCCAGGAAATGGATATTTGCCAGGCTTAAGGCCTGATTGGGACTCGAGCTATACAATAAGTGGGATGATTGCCTTGCGCCGCGAGGGGTACTCGGGGAATGTTGCTTTATACCATTTATGGTGGTCCAGGGCACGGGGAACAAGGTTGAAGAAACTCCACAGGGCAAACACCAGTGCGGCAGGGCTCCAGGTCATAATGGCAAAGCCGGTCCACTCCAGCAGTTCACCAAAAAAATTGGGGCAGGATACATATTTGAAGAGCCCTCCTCTTGGTATAAAGTAGCCCTTCTTCCCTCCTCTTCTCAGGTTCAAAAGTGTCTGATCCGACTTCCAATTAATAAACATCCCCAGGAACCAGAGACAGAATCCGAGGATGAAGCGAATATCATACAACCACTCCCAGGTATATTCCCTTGCAAAGGCCGAAAAGTAATAGCCATTGCTAAATCCGTTTACCAGGTTAAAAATGACCGCCAGAAGGGCCACCACCAATGGCATTTGCTTACCCGTTGTTCTCGTTCTCAGGGGCCAGAGGATGGAGCGGTTACCGTAGTGAAAAACGTAAAATGTAAAGAAAATCCATGTGACCGGCTGTACCCCATTGGGACCCAGCAAAAAGGACAGGATAAAAATAAGCAGTGAGGGCAGTTCCATGACAACCCAGGCCACCCTGTTGGGAATGCTCGGGCCCCAGTCTTTTCGACTGTGACGTCCGTATGGAGCAGTAACAAAAAGAAGCAGGATGAAAGTCAAAAAGCCAATGCCAGCCCAGATCCAGAGAAAAGTGTAATAAAATTGGGGTTCCATAGGTAAGGTTATGGAAAGCGAAGATAGAATTTTTGATGGAAAATCAATCTATTTCACATCAACCCTGTCCTCTGTAAAGAGATAGCGGATTCCAAGTTCATCTCCCTCGAGGGATACGATCCACATCTGGTAGGTAAGGGTACCTCCCCAGTAAGCGACTGTAATATCTATGAGGGTGTCGTTTAACGGGCTCCAGCTTCCTTCAAAATTATCATAGGCAATGGGAGGTGTGCCGCACCAACCGGAGTTTTTTCGCTCAGTAAAAGAGCCATCCTCATGGAAGATAAAACCATAGAGGTCCGCATCCAGTTCCTCTGCACGATTGAGTCTCATAATTCCTTCTTCAGGAGAGATGAGGGGATTATTCACATCAACCCATGTCCCGATTATACTAACATTCTCACCAAGATTCTCCATCTCAAGCTGATCCTTCTCACATGCAAGCATGAATATGGTGATAACTACTAATAATAACTTTTTCATAAAATCACTATCTTAATCTTTTCAATAAGATGAGAATAGTCCTTTACAGGTTGCTTACACCCGCAAAATAATAATACGTCCATGAAAATATACATTCCTGTCCGTCTTTTGCTGCTAGGCCTGTGTTGTTGTTTGGCATGCAATCCTGTAGGATCTGACACCATTAGTATATCGGAAAAAATTGAGGTGGGCCCCGGTCCTGAAGACATGGTGCTTGACACCCTTTCCACACCCAGGTTACTGATTTCCTGCTCGGCACGACGAGACGAGCTCAAACCTTATGGTGAGATAGAAACCCTGGACCTCATCAGCATGGAACGAAAAATCCTTACACGCCATAAGCAACCCGACAGCCTTATATTTCGCCCGCATGGCATCTACCTGGATGGTGATATGCTTTATGTGATCAGCCACGAAAGAGAGCCCGACTTCCATCCCATCCTTATTTACAGGGTGCATGGCGACAGCCTGGAATTCATTGAACTGATAAACAATGCCCTGGTTAATTCCCCCAATGCACTGGTTACTGGTAGCCAGGGGGAGATTTACGTGGTCAATGATTCGGGCAAGCGTGGTAGTATGATGGAAAAAATTCTCAAGCTAAAGAGGGCCAGCCTGATTATGCTAAATAAAGGCCCTGATGGCAATTGGAGTCTGCAGTACATGGCCATTGACCTGGGCTACCCGGCTGGAATAAACCGAATAGGGAACAGCATCTTTGCGGGAGATGCCATTCAGAATCAGATTCACGTCTACCGAATTAGTAAAAAGGGGCTTACGCCTCAACCTCCCCTCAAAGATTTAAAGGGCAATGATAATTTACGAATATATAATGGCAAGATCCTGACCTGCGGCCATGTCAAACCCCTTCGCTTCATCCGACACGCAAAAGACCCGGGGAAAATATCTCCCGTGGAAGTTTTTCTTGTCGATCCCAAAACAGGAGAGTCCAGGACCCTCTTCAGCACAGATGGATCTCAAATCAGCGGAGGCTCAACAGCCATCATTTTCAATGACGACCTTTATATCAGCCAGGTTTTTGAGCCCTACCTTCTAAAAGTAAAACTTGAGCAGTAACTACAAACGATTCAGGCTAGCCGGAATCACCTTTGTGACAGTCACACGCGTCTCACCTATAACAAATTCCAATAACTCTTCCCTGTTCTTAATTCCCCGGAGTTTCTTTACGGCATCCTGCACATTGTAATTCGAACTATGATCTGCAGGAGCTGTCACCTTTTTAGCGGGAGCTGTCACCTTTTTGGCTGGTGCCACTGGCTTTTTTACCAAGGCCGCTGAGGGAACCACATCCTTCAGGTTCTTCTTTAACTTTTTGGCTATTTTCTTTTTCCCGGCATTCTTTTTCTTTAAAGCCAACTTATTAAGCTTCTTCTTTGCTACCTTCTTATCCTTCTTCTTTCCAGACTTGAGTTTCTTCAGAATTTTCTTCTTGTCCTTCTCGCGGGACTTCTTTTTTGCTTTCTTTTTTGACATCTTATATTCTCTTAATGATACGGAATTAATAAACGAAGTTATATTATTTTTGATCTTAATCGACAATTTTCACCGACAAAGACATCCCTTTGATCGAAAAAAATTGACTGGCAATTAACTTCCTTGCAATTTTACTGCATAACCAAAACCACAAAGTTATGAAACGTTCGAAAATAGCGATCCTGATTCTTGCTTTTGCAACCATGAGTAGTTGCCTGGTCAGTTCACTGCACCCCTTCTTCAAGAAGGAAGACAAATTCTTTGAAGAAAGCATGGTGGGTACCTGGATCGATGGTGATTCCTGTATCTGGACCATCGATCCCAATATTGTATCAACAGGATTCTATCAGGGAGAATCCCACGACAGCTCCTATGTGATTACTTTCCATGAAGACAATACTAAATCAATACTGCAAGGCACTCTTTTTCAACTCAACGAGGTAAACTACGTGGATTTTCTGCCCGATCCCAACGAGGATCATCACAAGGGAGATATGACCAGCTGGCATCATATTCCGGTACATACCCTGGCCAGGGTACAATATAACCAGGATTCCATAATGCTATACTGGTACGGGGACGAATGGCTCAATGAACTGCTTGAAGAAAACCGGATCCGCATCAAACACGAAAGCGTTGAATCGGCCGATTACGACAGGCAATTGCTCACTGCAGATACCGATGAACTTCAGAAATTCTTAAAGAAGTATGCCAATCATCCCAAAACTGCAGAGGAGATTGAAGCAATCTTTGCCAGGGGATATACCGACGACCAGGAGGAACTTGGAATCTTCCTCAAATTAAAGCCCTATGACGGGCCAATGCCCTGAAAGCGGGAAGGGCCTGTCAGCCGGGCTGAACCTGGCTAACAGGCCTACTCGTAGCGAAGTGCATCCACCGGGTTGGTCCTGGCTGTTTTCATGGATTGCCCCAGTACCGTTAACAGGGTAATCAGGAGGGCAAGGGATGCGGCGGCAAACAATATCCATACAGCTACACCCGTATGGTAGGCGAAACCACGAAGCCATCCTGTCATTGCCCACCATGAGAGGGGACTTGCAATGGCAATGGCAATGAGGACCCACCTGGTAAATTGACGAATCAGCAGGACGGCCAGGCCTGGTACGGTGGCACCCATGATCTTGCGAATACCGAATTCCCGGGTTTTCCTGACCGCCATGAAGGAGGATAATCCATAGAGTCCCAGGCAGGCAATCAAAAGAGCAATCACGGCAAAATTCCTTACAATTCTTGCCGTCTGCTCATCCTTCAGGTACTGCAAGTCATAACTATCCTCCAGGTAGCTATAATCAAAGACCATGTATGGCTCGAGTCGCTCCAGCTCATCTTCGATGGTAGATAAGATTTCGCCCTGTCCGGTCTCCTCCAGCCGTATACTGGCCATATTGATCCAGGGAGACCAAATATAAATGCAGGGTTCAATGGGCGAATGCTGAGAATTAAAGTGGATATCCTCCACCACCCCGATAATTTCGAACAAAGGGCCAGACTCTCCGGAAAGGACTGTTCCCACCGGGCGTTCAAGCCCCAGTTCACGAATCCCTGTTTCATTTACCAGAACTTTTGCCGGGTAGTTTGTCTCCAGGGCATAATCAGCGGGCCTCTGCTGGGAAAATGACCTCCCTTCCTTTATGTCGATCTCCATCAGTTCCAGGAAATCAGGGTCTATCCCAAAATAGCTGAACTGCTTCTTTTCTCCTTCCATTAAAAGAGATTGCGGGAACTGGCTGGCTTCTCCCCCCATCATTCCCTGGGAAAAGGCCACGCCCTTCACCCCCGCAAAGTTTTCCAGTTCCTGCTTAATCAGTTTTCTGGCCGGGGCATTTTCAAGCCAACGATAATAGTTTATGTTGACCACCGACTTATGGTTAAATCCCAAATCGGCACTTTTCATAAAGCCAATTTGCCTGTAGACCACCATTACTCCCACAAGCAAGAATATGGAGATGATGAATTGAAAGGTCAGGAGAAACTGGCGGAACACAAGGGACCCGCTTCCCTGTACCTTCTGACCGTAAAGCGAATCTACCGGCTTAAACCGTGTAAGAACAAGGGCCGGATAGATCCCTGACAGAATACCAATAAATACAGCCGCCATAAGAAATACGAGCCAGGCAAAAGGGCTGAATGCAAATTTCAGGTCCATTCCGGCATCCGCCAAGCGATTGAACCCGGGTAATAATAAGACCACCAGTAAAAGGGCTGCCCCAAAAGAGATCAGCGACACCACCGTGGATTCCACCAGGACCTGGCCCAGCAGGATCTGCCTGGATGAACCGTTAACCTTCCTGATTCCTATCTCCTTTGCCCTCAACGACGCCCGGGCCGTGGTCAGGTTAATATAATTGATCACTGCAAGAAGGAGCACAAAACCAGCGATGGTAATCACAATCCTGAGCATTTTCAGGTTCCCGTGGCGGGCATAGTTCTTCTCATTGTTTACATCGCTGGTAAAATAAATCTCCTTTAATGGCCTCAGCACATAGGACGCTTGTTCAAAATCGATGCCGGACCATACAGGTGTATTGCCCCGAAAATATTCATTGATTCGGTCCTCAAGCTGGTGGGGGGGCTTGTTTTCAGGCAGTAGAAGGAAGGTTATATAACTGAAATCCGGCGAGTAATTATTAAGGTAGCCCGGGCTTCCCCTTGGATAATCAGGTTTGGAATCATCGGTGGTCATGGAAATCAGCATATTGATCTGCATGTGCGAATGTTCCAGTTCCTTCATCACCCCGGTGACCGTCAGCCAGCCAAGAGACTTCCCCATCGGATCCTCCGTGCCAAAGATTCTGCGGGCCACCGCATCAACCAGTACTACAGAACCCGGATCTCTCAATGCCGTCTTTGGATTCCCCTGGATGAACTCAAAGCTAAACACATCAAAGATGGAGCTATCGGCCCAGTAATAGTCCT
>JAOZLK010000557.1 GCA_029934875.1 Bacteroidales bacterium
GAAATGATATGTGGTGCAAATTAATCTGGATTATGTACGATTTCGCATGGCCGGGTGTTTACCGTGGCGACCGTCCTTCCATTAATCAGAAAGGTTTGATTACCCACGACAGAAAAGTTAAAAAGGATGCATTCTACTTTTATAAGGCAAATTGGTCGGATGAACCTGTGCTGTACATTGCCAGTAGAAGAAATACAGAACGAACTGAAAAAATTGTTGCTGTAGAGATTTATACAAACTTAGATAAAGTGGAACTCTGGCTAAATGGCGAGTTGGTATCCACAAAGAAAATGGAATCGGAAATTTTTAAGATAAAATGGGACAATGTTAACCTTTCACCCGGCCGTAATCAGATTAGTGTAATCGGGACAAAAGGGAAGAAACAATTTACCGATGCTTGTGAGTGGACGCTTCACGAGAAAGCATCTGAGAAGTAATCTGACAAAAAATGAAACATATGAATAAAACCAGACGGGATCTATTAAAAAAAATGGGATTGGGAGTTGCTGCGGCTGTCCCACTTATTAGTATGACATCATGTCAAAATAATGAATCGGAAAAACTGAATAAAGCAAAGGGGAATATATTGGATTATGGAGCCGTTGGTGATGGCAAAACCATAAATACCAAAGCCATCCAGAAAACAATCGATGAAGTAGCCAACAACGGCGGCGGAATGGTGATTGTTCCTGCCGGAACATTTCTTAGCGGCACAATAAATTTACGGTCACGAATTACTTTGTTTTTGGAAACCGGTGCAGTGCTTAAAGCGTCTCGCGATATAAAACTGTTTCAAGGACAATCCTACGAAGAGTTTTTTGCGGAAAAAAAGGCTGCAATTCGTTCTCAGGGAAAAACTGCATACGGCAGAGAGGAAAAAGACGTTTTTTCGAATTCATACAGAGCATTTATTCTGGCTGAGAATCAGGATGACATCAACATAGCTGGTTTTGGTACAATTGATGGTAATTATGATGAAGCCATTAATTGGGATGTATTTACTGGCGATAGAGTTTGGCTTGTTCTTTTCAAAAATTGTCGTCGCATACATATGCGTGATATATCTCTTATTAATAGTGAATTTTGGTGCATTAATGTTCTGATATGTACAGATGTGCACTTACGTGGTTTAACTATTCGCAATTGCCGGGAGCGTATTACAACTGACGGCATAGACATTGTCAGCTCAAAGAAAGTTATTATTAGTGACTGCAATATTGACGTGGGTGATGATACAATAGCTATACATGATCATTTTGGTCTTGGGTCTGAAGATATTGTAATAACAAATTGTTTGCTGCGTACTACATGCCATGGCGTGCGAGTGGGTGTTGAAAGTGCCAATTACCAAAGAAATATAACGGTGAGTAATTGTATTATGGATACGCCGAAACCTCTAGGTTTACAAATGTGTGATGGCGGAATTTTTGAAAATATTCGCTTTATGAATATTCAAGCGAAAAACGTTGATTCCGGAATTCTAATGTACATTCATCCACGTTACGGAAAAGAAGAAATGGGTAATATCAGGAATATTACGATAGACGGTTTAAGTGTTGAAGGGAAAGGGCGTATTTGTATCGTGGGTATTCCTGAGCGTCACATAAAGAACCTCAATTTACGCAATATTTTCTGGAGGATACCCAAATCAGAAAAACCATATGAATTTAAAGTTCATGGTACTGCTGCCCAAAAATGGGCTCCGCTTCCCGATGGTGGAAAATATGAAAAAGAGCCATATCATATTACAATTGCCCGGGTCAATGATGTGGTTCTCGAAAATATATGTATTGAAGATGAAGATATGTCATTTCGTGATCGCGGATTGATTTATACACCTGAGGTGGAGCATCTTGTCACAAACAATGTGCGTTGGGGGACGAAACGTTAAAGTATTGAAAAAGTAATCTGGCAAAATGGCATTCATTTTTAATAAATAAGGATCGTAATGAAACGCAGGGATTTAATAAAAACGGGAACCGCAATGGCGGTTGGATTTTCATTTCCTGTTCTAAGTCATGGGAAGCAATTAGATACAGTAAGCGGCGGAATCTATGATCAATTAATGCGGGAAATGGATTCAATGGATATCATTGATGCACATGAGCATCTTATTCCGGAAGAGAAGAGGATTTCAAAGCAGGCTGACGTATTTACGCTGTTTAACCATTATGTAAATTGTGATTTAATCAGTGCTGGAATTGATCCTGAAGATTTGCGATTGGTATTCAATAGCGATTTGCCACTTCAGGAAAGATGGCAAAAGCTTGAATATTACTGGAATCAAATTAAGTATTCATCCTACGCAAAGTGTACAAGAATCACTGTGGAAAAGCTCTATGGAATTGATGATATTAATGTGAACACAATCGAAGAAATCTCAGCAAAGGTCGCAAATGGGAACAAGCCAGGATTATACCAGGAAATATTTGATATGTGTAATATTAAATATGTAATCGATCAAAATGGCCTGACCAAAATGCCAGATCCTATATATTCTCAAATGCCTTTGCTCCAGGGTTCTTCCTTTATGATTTTTGCAACAAAGAAGCGTTTCGATAAGATGTGCAAGGAGTTCAACATGGAAGTGACCAGCCTAGGTGATTGCATGAAGTTGTTAGATAAGCAATTATCAGCCTGGAAAGAACAAGGTGTAGTATCAATAAAAATAAGGACAGCGCCTAATGTTGAACCAAATGCAATAGAGGCAGAGAAACGTTTACAGGAGATGTTAAAAGCCGGGGACTGGCACATTGATAATTATCAAACCATGGATCCATTTAACAATTATATCCTGCATGAATGTATGGAACTCGCGGCTGAGCATGATTTTGTTGTATCGGCTCATGCCGGTGTATGGGGTGATTTCAGGGATATGGATTCAAAAGATTTATTGACTTTGGCAATTGCACACCCCGAAACGAAATATGACCTGTATCATTTAGGATTCCCTTTTATTCGGGATACAATTATGATAGCAAAGAATAATCCGAATGTCTATCTCAATTTATGCTGGACTCATATTCTTTCCCAGACTCAAACAAACTCTGCATTAAGAGAAATTGTAGATTCAGTTCCCTTAAATAAAGTTTCTGCCTTCGGTGGAGATTTTGTCGGACATGTTGAAAATATAGTTGGTCATTTACAGATGGCAAAAGAAGATTTTGCTGAGGTCTTTGCTGAGGAGATTCAAAGGGGAAGGTTTGATTTTCATGAAGCGGTCGGCATCCTGAAACAATGCTTTTACGACAACCCGAAAAATCTATATAAGCTAAGCTAGAAAAGTGCACAAACAGTAAGGAGGATAATATGAAATGCGGATATTTAATAACAACGGGAGTCCTGGTAGTGGGTGTTTTGCTGTTTCCCGCTTGCAACCAGGCTATGAAAAAAGGGAATAGGAGTATGTCAGAAATAAGAAAATTCGTTATGCATGAACCCTTATTCGATTCCCATGACCATCAGAGGGGGTATGATCAGGAGTGGAGAAAAAAAACGCAT
>JAOZLK010000079.1 GCA_029934875.1 Bacteroidales bacterium
TCCCATACCCTGGCGGGCTCGCCATTTGTAATAACAAGAGCCTTTCCGGCAGCTTTCGGGTTCGACTCAAGAGCGTTTGCAGCCAGGATGAGTGCATCCACCATGTTATCGATATAAGTGGTGTCGATGAAATGCTCCTGGTCGCCAATGCGCCTCATTCTGCCCGATCCGACTCTCTTAAGTATCCCGGGAATCAGGTGAGCATCATAGGGCCCCCAAACCAGGTGCGGACGTAGGGATATGGTTTTCAGCTCTTTAGAATTTGCCTCCAGGATCAAGCGCTCGGCCATTGCCTTGGTGGTAGCCAGGTGAGAACCGTGACTTTCGGGATAAGGATGGGCTTCATCAATACCTTCAAGATCGGAACCATCAAATACAACCGCTGAAGAACTGGTGAAAACAATCCGGTCCACACCCACCTTGCGACATGCTTTAATTACATTGAAAGTTCCTGTGACATTGGTGGTATGGTAATCATCATAGTCCCCCCAGATACCAATCCTCGCAGCCAGGTGAAAAACAACGTCCTTTCCCTTGCAGGCTCTTTCCAGAGTTTCAAGGTCACCAATATCAGCTTGAATACTGCTAATTCCAAGTGCCCAGTGCAGGGGATACTCCCTCCTGGAATAGCTGGTCACTTTATGACCCTCGGCGATCAATCTTTTGATCAGAGCCATCCCAATAAAACCACCACCTCCTGTAACCAGAACCTTCATCAATTTTTCTTAAGCATATAAAAATAGTGATTAATCTTAATTGGCAAGCCTGAATTTGAGCAGTATGTAAATATCTTTCAAAGATTCTTTGTCTGGAACAGGTAAAGAACGGAATATTTTTAAATTGCACGCTCACTATTGATCCTTCATGGAAAAGAGATTATCGGGCCTTGCAGCCATGCTTCTTAGCACATTTTTATCGGGATTGCTCCTACCCGCCCAGCAGCACCACGAACGGTGGAACTCAATGGATGTTCAGCACTATCGCTTCCACATCGAACTAAACGATACCACTGATGTCATCTCCTGCAATGCAGAAGTGGAGATCCTTTTCAAATCTGAGGTTCAGGATTTCTGGCTTGACCTGGCAAACCTTTCGCCTGAAGGGCAAGGAATGGAAATTGACCGAATTAGGGAAAACAATGACGAAGTGCCATTTAGCCATGTGGATAACCAGGTGCATTTCTCGGGAGCAGGAATCCAACGGAATGACCAAAGGAAGTATATTATTGAATACCACGGCATCCCCGCCGACGGACTGATCATCTCAGAAAATAAATTTGGTGACCGGACCTTCTTTGGTGACAACTGGCCCGACCGTGCTCACCACTGGCTTCCGGTTGTTGACCATCCTTCAGATAAAGCCACAGTGGAGTTTATCGTGGTCGCTCCGGCTCACTATGGAGTTGTTTCCATCGGTTCAAAAACCAGGGAGTTTCTGGAGGGTGAGCGCAGCATCACCCACTGGAAAATGAATGTGCCTCTCTCAACTAAACTAATGGTCATCGGGGTAAGCCCCTTCGAGGTTGATTACCTTGAGAGTGCATCGGGCATCCCCGTATCATCGTGGGTTTACCCCCAGAACCGGGACGAAGGTTTTTACGACTACAGTGTTGCGCTTGGTCCCATTGATTTTTTTGAACAATACATCGCCCCCTTCCCCTATACCAAGCTGGCCAATGTTCAGTCCAGGACCAGGTATGGAGGAATGGAGAATGCCAGCTGTATCTTTTATCATGAAAGAACCGTTAGCGGGAAACGCGACAGGGTGCCCCTCTTTGCTCATGAAATAGCACACCAGTGGTACGGCGATGCAGTTTCAGAACTCAACTGGCACCACATATGGATCAGTGAAGGCTTTGCCACCTATCTGACAGATCTATATATTGAATATGAATATGGACGTGATGCCTTCCTTGCATCCATGCTCGATGAAAAAAAGCAGGTGCTGGACTTTGCAAAAAACAGGCTTGCTCCCATTGTTGATACCACCCTTTCGGTATCGGTAAAGCTTCTGAATAAAAACTCATATGAGAAGGCAGGATGGGTGCTGCATATGTTACGCCATGAACTGGGCGACGAGCTTTTCCAGTGTTGTTTGCGCACTTTTTACAAGGATTTCAAATATGACAATGCCCTCACAGAAGATTTCCTGCAGGTAGTGGAGTACCTGTCGGGGCGGGACTTTAAGGCCTTTTTTCAGCAGTGGTTTCATACTGCGGGCCATCCCGTACTTTCCCATTCCTGGAAGTATAAAAAAGGTAAGCTTAGGATTAGCATCAAACAGGTTCAGCAATATAAGCCCTTCGACTTCCCCCTGGAAGTCAGGATTGAATTACGTGATGGAAGCTTCATCGATCAAGGTTTAAACATATCACAAAAAGAAGAGACTTTTACAATCCCTGCAGCCCTGAAAGTTAAGAATGTAATACTTGATCCCGATTCCTGGCTGCTTTACGAGCAGCTTTAGGCCTTTAAAGGGGGAAGCTCTTCCCTTCCATCGGTATACCTTGCAAATCTCCCTTGATCGCGTGCATGAACCTGGTCATGCCTGGGCCAGGGCCAGCCGCCAAAGCGGTTATCCTGATAGTCCTGGTAAGTTTGCTGGATCTCGCTCCCGGGTGTTCATAACAAAGGGGCCATAGCTGACCACGGGCTCTTTAATCGGGGCTCCCTGCAAAACAAGGAAGCGGCCCTTAACAGATCCATTCACCAGTCGGGTTTCCATGTGTGCCTCCAGTTCGATGGCGCTGTGCTTCTCAAAGAGTGTGTCATTTAAATGCACCGAGTTCCCCTCAAAAAAGTAGAGACTGCGGTTAACTCCTTTGCTGGCCTTGGGAAGACTCCATTCTGCCCCCGCTTCCATCTCAACAACTCAAATACCCACCTCGTGATCTCGCATGGCCGCCCAGGAATTGGGTGCCGGATTGAGCGATAATTTGCTGCCAATGCTTCATTCCCCGAGGGATAATCATCGGCGTGGTATACACAAAACAGGAACGGATCCTGTGTTTCCCATGGTAATCCCAATGGCTTTACAGCCTTAACTGCGCTATCATCCAACTTCATTGCATCTCCTTTTAGGAAATAACAACGGCGCGCAGTAATTGTTAGCATTTCAACAGGATTCCCCTGTTAATTTTGCATCTGGGGAGATTGTTTGTCAGAGATCGTAAAGTGGGCATACCTGTAAGAGTGCCCACCTTTAATCATCACTTCTTTGGAGGATAGCTTATAAGTAATTTTCTCACCATCAACCTGTGAGAAATATACCTCATGCTCTTTTCCGTCCGGATCAACCATAATCACGTGAACCAAACTTTCTGTTAGCGATGCATCCAGTGAACTCATGCACAAAGGG
Organism: Bacteroidales bacterium; assembly: GCA_029934875.1. Taxonomy (GTDB): domain Bacteria; phylum Bacteroidota; class Bacteroidia; order Bacteroidales. Next base: position 3,358 of record JAOZLK010000079.1, read on the forward strand.
CAAAAGAAATCGATGCGCTCCCCCCCCTCAAAATGAAACCTCGGATGTATGATACTTGAATAGTTCCCAACTTCGGGATGTAAAAGCAACAAACCCTTCTCCCGGTAAGTATTCCTGACCTTAAATACAATATTCTCCCCAACGCGTAAATGTCCCCTGCACTGTGGGCACAAATAGTAATTTTCCATAATTTAAAGTTTTGAATCCAAGTGTTCCCAAGTTACGAAATGGGTGGCCTTTTGTCAATTAATAACTTATATTTATACGAACAATTTTTGTTAACTGAGGCAAGATAATCTGAGATTTCAAAAAAGGTGACATGAAAAATATCCATCGCCAATTATTGGAACATATTCAATCCGGAGAGAGAATCGTCCTCGCCACGGTGGTAAAAACTGCTGGTTCCACACCCCAGAAACCAGGGAGCTCTGCCTTGTTTGGGGATAAAGGCCTGATTGCAGGAACCATAGGGGGTGGCCAGCTGGAGGGCGATGTGGAGCAAATTGCACGGAAAGCCCTTATATCGGGAAGCTCCGGCTTGTACTATTTCAACCTCAATACGGATGCAGAAAGCCCGGGAGCCATTTGTGGTGGTGAGACCGAGGTTCTGGTTGATGCAAATCCGGATAAGCACCGCCCGGCTCTTGAGGAGATGGAGCAGTCTCTCTCAAAGGATAGTGAAGGGCACATTTGCACCATTGTTTCAAATAAGCCTGGGGAAGACTTTTCCATAGAACAAATGTGGATCAGCGGAAGGGATCCAGGCTTAGATTCCGATGAAGAAAACCCGTGCTTGTTCATTGAGGCAATTAAACCATTCCCCCACCTGGTAATTGCCGGTGCCGGACATGTGGGAAAGGCACTGGCTCACCTGGCAAGTCTCCTGGATTTTGAAATCACCATTATCGATGACCGCCGGGAATACGCCTGTTTGAATAATATTCCAGATGCTGACCACTTCATCGTAAAAGATATTGGATTGGCCGTGTCGGAACTGGAGCTGGGACCAGATACATACCTTGTCATTGTTACCCGCGGCCATTCAAGCGATGCCGAGGCTCTCAAAGCATGCATAGGGTCGGGAGCTGCCTATGTGGGAATGATAGGCAGCAAGCATAAGGTGGCTGTCATAAAAAAACAATTTTTTGAAAGCGGACTGGCTACCGAGGAACAATGGGAAAGAATCCACACACCCATTGGCATTCCAATAGCTTCGCATACAGTTCAGGAGATTGCAATCAGCATTGCGGCTCAGCTGGTAAGTGAGAGGGCAAAAAAACTATCCGGGGATGCTTAAAAACCGCGCAATCATACTGGCAGCCGGATCATCAACCCGGATGGGTTCTCAAAAGATGTTGCTTCCCTTTGGAGAAAGCACCATTCTGGAGACAGTAATCCAGAATATCCATTCCTCGTCGGTGGACAGCATCCTGGTGGTTCTGGGAGCAAACCATGAGCAGATCCTTGAATTCATTAAACCTTTGCCCGTAGAGGTGTGCATCAACACAAACCACCAGTCGGGAATGCTCTCCTCAGTGGTATGCGGTTTTTCTGCCCTGCCTGATGATACGAGTACCGCACTGATTTTCCTGGGTGACCAACCCGGAATATCCCCAGCAGTGACCGATGCCGTTATTCGGGCCTATAATGAATCGCTTCACGGAATCGTAGTCCCTGTAAGCAATCACCGCCGCGGCCACCCCTTGCTGGTAGACTTCAAGTATAAAAGAGAGATTGGCAGGCTCGACCTGGAGAAGGGACTGCGCGCCCTAATGCATCACTTCCCTGAAGATGTCCTTGAAGTGGAAGTGGATGATGGGGGCATTCTAATTGACATCGACACCCCAGAAGATTATTCAACAGCTAAAAAAAATAGATTGAGATGAAGGAAGAAAGCATCCAGTTTACCCTGAATGGAAAAAAAACTGAAATCACTATCGACCCAACCCTTACCCTGCTCTGGGTATTGAGGGATCAATTTGGACTGACCGGGACCAAGTACTCTTGCGGGTCCGGGTACTGCGGAGCCTGTACCATCATAATAAACAATGAGGCGGTCCGGTCCTGTGCGATGAAAGTCGGTGAAATCTCCGGCAGTGAAATCATCACTATTGAGGGCCTCAGCAACAAAGAGAAGCTTCACCCCTTGCAAAAGGCTTTTGTGGAGAAGGATGCCCTACAATGCGGCTTCTGCACACCGGGAATGATCATGAATGCTTATGGTCTTTTGCTCAACAACCCGGAGCCCACACGAGAGGAGATCATAGAAGGGATGGAGGATAACCTGTGCAGGTGTGGTGCCCATATCAGAATTATTGAAGCCATCCAGGCTGCAGGCCAGGAAATGAAAGGAGGGAAAAAGTCATGAAAAGAAACAGTAAGAAAAGAGGACTAGCCACCACAAAGGATAAGTTCGAGATTAAAAGAAGGGATTTTCTTACCCTTTTGGGCGGTGGGGTAATGGTGTATTTTGGAACAGGAAATTCATCCGAACTCCTGGCCATGCCCTTGGCCCAGCGCCGGGAACTTAGCAAAGATTATAACGCCTTTCTGAGGATAGATGAAGATGGAACGGTCCACTGTCATACAGGCAAAATTGAAATGGGCCAGGGCCCAATTACCTCCCTTCCCCAGCAAATTGCCGATGAGCTTGATGTAGATCTTGAATCGGTTAAGATGGTGATGGGCGATACAATGCTGTGCCCTTATGATGCCGGCACATGGGGATCACTTACCACCAGGGAGTTCAGCCATTACATGCGTGCTGCTGGGGCCGAAGCAAGGGCTGTTCTATTGCAGCTTGCATCTGAACAACTAGAGGTTCCCGTAGAAGATCTGGGAGTGAACAAGGGTGTCATCAGCATCAAAGCCAATCCAAAAAAGAAGGTGAGCTATGGTGAGCTTACCAAAGGACAAAGGATTGAAAGATTCATGGATGAAAAACCACCTGTAAAAGATCACACCCAGTTTCATTATGTGGGACAAGCCCTGCTGCATTCCGATGGTGTTCTCAAAGTAAGGGGTAAAGCCGAATTTACGGGAGATTTGAAGCTGCCGGGCATGGTCTATGCCAAAGTATTGCGCCCACCCTCTCACCTATCAAAACTGCTTTCTGTGGACTATTCGGAGGCAGAAAAATTGGAGGGAATCGAAGTTGTGCGGGATGAGCAGCTGCTAGCTGTTCTACACGAATTACCAGACAAAGCCGAAGAGGCTCTTGCAATGATAAAGGCAGAGTACAGCCCGGATGACCTGGATGTTGACCATCATAGTATTTTCGAATATTTGCTGAATGCTCCTTCCGACAGTCAGGAGGTTCGCAGTTCGGGAAATCTGGAAGATGGCAAGGCCATATCGGAAGAAATCATAGAGAGCGAATTCCATGATGGTTATGTGGCACATTCCCCCATCGAAGCTCATACTGCCCTGGCAAATTGGGAAGGTGCGAAGGTCACTGTTTGGGCCTCTGCTCAATCCCCCTTCGGCCTGCAGGACGAAATCGCCAGAACATTTGAAATGGAGCTTGATGATGTAAGGGTAATCTCACCTTTCCTGGGTGGCGGATTCGGAGGGAAAATTTATCATCCCCAGGGAATTGAGGCCGCCAGGATCGCCAAACTGGCACAAAAACCTGTGATGGTCGCTTACACAAGGGAAGAGGAGTTCTTCATGGACTATTTCCGGCCGGCAGCAGTGGTAAAAATTAAGTCGGGTATCACCAAAGAGGGAAAGATTGCTCTTTGGGATTTCAAACAGTATTTTGCCGGCAACAGGGGCTCTGATACCATTTACGATGTGCCTAATGCAAAAACTACTGGCATCAGGGAAAAACGTGGAACTCCGGTTCATCCTTTCCCCACCGGGGCATGGAGGGCGCCGGGCAACAATACCAATACCTTTGCCAGGGAGTCCCAGGTGGATATCCTTGCCGAAAAGGCCGGAATCGACCCGGTTCAATTCAGACTTGATAACCTGGCTGACAAAAAAATGATCGCGGTCATTGAGGCCCTCGCTGAAAAATTTGACTATACACCTAAGGTGGGCCCAAGTGGGCGAGGGATTGGAATGGCCTGTGGAACCGACGCTGGCACCTGGGTAGCGGTTATGATTGAAGTAAAGGTTGATGCTAAAACAGGTAATGTTCAACCTATAAGAGCTGTATGCTCGCAAGATATGGGCCTTTGTGTGAATCCGCAGGGTAGCATTCTCCAGGCTGAAAGTTGTGTAACCATGGGTATGGGATACGCCCTTTCGGAAGATGTGGAATTCAAAGGTGGGGATGTGATCACCAGCAATTTTGACAGCTACCAGCTTCCCCTCTTTTCATGGGTACCACAGACAATCGATACGGTCATCCTCGACAGGCAGGATCAGGCACCCCAGGGAGGGGGTGAACCGGCCATTATCTGCATGGGAGGTGCCCTGGCAAATGCAATTTTTGATGCCTGTGGGGCCAGGGTTTACCAGATGCCCATGACTCCGGAGCGGATTTTGGAAGCCATCAAAGGGCAGCCATAAGTTCCCTGACGTCTTCCTCGGTATTGAAAACATTCACCGAAATTCGGATGTTATCCCCCCTGAGGGATACATAAACATTTCGCGCTTGCAACTCACCGACGAGGGCTTCCCCGTCGGTTCCAGGAGGTAGCGGCAAACCCAAGAGGTGATGAGCCCTGTGCGCTTCATTTTCCACATGCGCTCCCCTTTCAATAAAATGCCTGATCAGCGGTTCCGTAAGCTGCCTGCCATAGTCCTGTATATTAGCAATTCCCCAATCGAGCAGCTGGCGCAGGGCTTCATCAAGCATGGGAACCAGGATGAAATTACTGCTCTGCCCCACGTCAAAGCGAACAGCTCCCGGTTTATAGCCCTGCTCATACTGAGTGAGCCTGTCGAAGCGCTCAGAATTGGGTCTTGTCATCCAAGATTCTTCAATGGGAATCCCCTCATTAAAATCCTCATGGATATAGGAAAGGGCTGTTGAATATGGTCCCATTAACCACTTATAAGCCGCGCAAACCAGGGCAGAAATATGAAACTTTCGCACATCAAGAGGTAAGGCTCCCACCGACTGCGAGCCATCAACAATCAGCTTTGCACCCACCTCTTTGCACCTGGCTCCGATCTGCTCCAGGTCAAATAAGCATCCATTCATCCAATGCACCGAAGCCATCACCACAAAGGCAGTTTTGGTCCCAATTGCTTCAAGTATCCGCTGGTTCCAGTCCATCGCCTTTTCAGGAACATCCTCCCTCCTAGCCACAACCTTCAATTCAGCTCCATGGCTACTGCACCAACGCTGCGCTGAATAGTAGCAGCTGGGGAACTCCTCGGAGATAGTCAGCGCATGCTGTCCGGCCTTAAAAGGAATATTTGTGATCACACTATTCATGCCATAAGAAACAGAGGGCATAAAAGCAACCCGCTCCGGAGAACAGTTAATCATCTCCCCAAATTTCTCCCTGACCCCCACAAGGCCGGTAAAAAAATCGGTCGGTTTTATGGCAATGGGATTCCGCTTCATGCGCATTCCCTCGATTCCCTTTTCCTCAACCGATTTGAGGAGAGGCGACATATAGGCACAATTCAGGTAATGAATCCCTTCAGGAATCTGGAAAAGATGTTTTTGACATTCCATGTATCTGTTTATTAAAATTCTACGTTTTACCAGGGCTAATCCTTCCCCTCAAAGAGGATGGTATTACACTCGGCAGCCCCCAGCCGGTATTTTAAAATCGCCTGGTACTCATCAGACCGGTACCAGGCCTCAAAGTCCTCCCTGCTTTCAAAGCGGATCAGAACAGCCCTCTCCGACTCCCACTTTCCCTCAAGCACCTCCGGATGATCATCTACCGCCAGGTAGCGTCCCCGGTACCTTTCGAAGACCTCATCCACCTTCTCCAGGTAGCGCTTATACTCATCTTCATCCTTGATGGAAATACCGGCCATGAAGTAAAAACTCATCGTCTTGGTCTTTTGGATCAGACCTGAAAATAGGGATTCCAATCCAATTTTGCTTGATATTTGGCAGTAAATCAGAATTAAGCTAAATTTGTCCCCGCAAAATCGGCTCCATAGTTCAAGGGATAGAATAGCGGTTTCCTAAACCGTAGATACAGGTTCGAGTCCTGTTGGAGCTACAGTTAGGTGGGCGTTATTGATTTATTCACAGTCAATTACGCCCATTTTTAGTTTATGCTACTGAAACTATACTGAAACAAATCCTCGTTATACTCTGCCGATTTAGCTGACCTCGATTAAGCCTCATCCTTAGCCCCATTTTCTAGAGATCACTTGATATTAAGCACTTTGAGATCGTATGAATATGAGTTTTATATGAGGTCGTTTTCTTCTCACATCACCTCATTTGTAGAAATGTAAATAAGTCTGATAGGACATCCAGGTTAGATTCACTATGTTTATTGCAGCCATTCGACCCCAACAGTCCTATGAGTCTATTCGAAAACGTGTATCAAAATTGAAATAAATCCGTATTTAGGGATATTGGGGTTGGTATGTGGTAGAATATCTTTTGCAAGAAATGGCGAAAGAACATGCCATTTATCCGGTGCATGTACATAACAACAGTTAACCTATAATTAGGACAATGTAAACGGGAAATAACAATGTACAATGAATAAGATACTCCTAGCAATACTTGTCAGCACATTTGCAATGACTGCAATGTGTCAAGAAATACTGACAATTGGCGAGGTATTTGATTTTAATATTCATGATGAGTTTCACATTACCAATCTTTACGGATTACCTAATGGACATAAAGCGACTATTTCGGACAAATGGTATTCGGATACTAATGATAAAGTGTATTACTCAATTGATTATGAGAAATATTATTCGGAGTACAATGATGATTTAGAATTTCATTATAGTACTTCATCCGAGGAAGTTATATATACGAATCTTGATTCTTCTATTTATACACTTAACAATTTAACGAAGTATCCTGAAGACTCAACTTTTGTGTTCAGCTATGATTCCTTGATATATATTGATACTGCTCTATGTGATGCACAAATCAATGGATTTTCACGGAAGGACGGTGATTTTGAGCCAAGTTATGGACATCATGAGTTTGGGAAAGGGTTGGGATTGACATATCGAAAAGATATTACTGCTTGGCATGGAGAACCAGATTGGGAATACAAACTGGTGTATTATAAAAAGAATGGGCTGGAATGTGGGACTCCCGATAGTTATATAACCAGTATTGAAAGGAGTGTTGGAACTGATTCAAGATTTGAGATATATCCGACAATTGTTGAGAATTGGGTCTATGTAAAAGCTATAAATCCGAGTAGTCCCTATGAAATAAGACTTATCAATTTATCAGGGAGCATGGTAGCGAAAGTGACAAATCTTTCAGGGGATTATTCTTTGACTTTGGAAGGAATTACTTCGGGCATTTATATTATTGTGATTCAATACAATAAGTCAATAATTACAAAACGAATAATAAAAGAATAATTGTCAGCAGGTAACAATGTCTACATGGTCTGTTCTGATTTTAGCAAAATCTGAATTTTTAAGCTGTTCGCATGCCCAGAATGCCAATGAAGAAAAACCAAATATTGATTTATCTGATTCGCAGCTTAATCTGTCTTATCCTCTTATGTTGAAACATTTGACTGACTATTCTATCGGCTTTATTGGGAAATCTGGAGCATTAACCTGAAGTTATCTGTTCTATAGATAATTATGATTTGTGGGGGATATGTGGGGAAAATGGCAACTAAAAAGAAAAAGGCCACAACACTCCGTGTTGCTTTTTTGTTTTGTCGGCTGTTTTGAACGAAGTTCGAACCTTTTTCGAAGGAGAAGAAGGTAAAAATTCCTGA
>JAOZLK010000558.1 GCA_029934875.1 Bacteroidales bacterium
TGTTTAGGTGGCAGAACCGCAGTTTGAAGGTCAGACCAAAACCAAGCTGGGGAACTCCGATATTATGGGTATAGTGGATCAGGCTGTAAGTGGCTCACTGGCACACTACCTGGAGGAACATCCCAAAGATGCCAAGCAAATTGTATCCAAGGTGATCCTGGCAGCCACTGCACGTCATGCAGCAAGGAAAGCCAGGGAGCTGGTTCAGCGCAAAAATGTACTATCAGGGGCCGGATTGCCAGGAAAACTGGCCGACTGTTCAGAAAAGGATCCTGCACTGACTGAGATCTACCTGGTGGAGGGTGACTCGGCAGGGGGGACTGCCAAACAGGGCAGGGACAGAGCGTTCCAGGCCATTATGCCACTCAGGGGAAAGATCCTGAATGTGGAGAAGGCAATGGTCCATAAGATCTATGAGAATGAAGAGATCAAAAACATCTTTATTGCCCTGGGTGTGAAGATGGGGACCGAGGAGGACAGCAAAGCCTTGAATCTTGAAGGTCTGCGTTACCATAAAATTATCATTATGACGGATGCCGATGTGGACGGTTCCCACATTGCAACCCTGATCATGACCTTCTTCTTCAGGTATATGAATGAACTGATCCAAAATGGATATCTCTATATTGCCACACCACCACTTTACCTGATACGCAAGGGTAAAAAGGAAAAATACTGCTGGAGTGAAGAGGAGCGTGAAGCCTTTATTGAAGAGATAGGCGGTGGAAAAGAGTCGGGTGTTCATATCCAGCGTTACAAGGGTCTGGGTGAGATGAATGCTGAGCAGCTCTGGGATACCACTATGAACCCAGAGTTCAGGACGCTCAGGCAGGTAACCATCGACAGTGCAGCCGAGGCTGACCGCATCTTCTCCATGCTGATGGGTGATGAGGTACCTCCCCGCAGAGAGTTTATCGAGAAGCATGCCAAGTATGCCAATATCGATGTATAGAGTTGAATAATGACATATAATATTAGTAATGAGGGAGCAGGCTCCCTCATTTTTTTTAACATTAAATTTATAAAGCTATGTCCCAGCGTATTACCCTAATCATTCTGTCTGTTTTTCTGGTGAGCTGCAGCTCCAACAATAGCAGTAGCGATGTTACGGAAAGCACTGAATATGATTTTCCCTGGTACAATCCCGAGATTGTCTTTGAAGATCGACTTCAACTGCTTATTGATGAAATGACCATTGAAGAAAAGATTAGTCAGCTCACTTATGACGCGGCAGCTATTGAGCGATTAGGTGTTCCCGAATATAATTGGTGGAGTGAAGCACTTCATGGAGTGGCACGCAACGGGAGGGCAACAGTATTTCCTCAGCCCATCGGTATGGGAGCCACTTTTGACCGGGACCTGATTCATCGTGTTTTTACGGCTGTCTCGGATGAAGGACGAGCAAAATTTGCCATTTCCCAGGAGCTGGAGAACTATGCACAATATGCCGGGCTCACCTTCTGGACCCCAAATGTCAATATTTTCAGGGATCCCAGATGGGGAAGGGGAATGGAGACCTATGGAGAAGATCCATACCTCACAGCACAACTGGGCATGGAAGTAGTTAGAGGATTGCAGGGAGATCACCCCAAATACTTGAAGTCAGGTGCCTGTGCCAAACATTATGCAGTACACTCCGGTCCGGAGGCACTGAGGCATGAGTTTGATGCCATCACCAGCATGAAAGATTTACATGAGACCTATTTGCCCGCATTTAAAGCACTGGTAACAGAAGTCAATGTGGAGTCGGTGATGGGAGCTTATAACAGGGTCCTTGGAGAACCTGCCTGTGCCAGTAAACTGCTTTACCAGGACATTCTGATGGACACCTGGGGCTTTCAGGGTCATTTCCTGAGTGACTGTTGGGCCATCCAGGATTTTCATACTGGTCATAAGGTGACCGGCGATGTGGCTGAATCAGCTGCAATGGCACTGAATCATGGAGTGAGTCTTAATTGCGGGAATTCTTTTCCTGCCCTGAAAGAGGCCCTGGATCGGGGACTGGTCACCGAGGCCACCATAGATCAGCGACTGGCGACTCTGTTTATTACACGCTTTGAGCTGGGACTGTTTGATCCTCCTTCCTGGAATCCCTACAATGATATTGATGAAAGTGTCATCAACTGCGAAGAGCATGAAGAGATTGCCTATGAGGCAGCACTGAAATCCATGGTGCTCTTGAAAAATAATGGAGTACTTCCGTTAAAAAAGGATCTAAAAACCCTTTATATCACGGGCCCGCAGGCTAATAATAGCACTGTACTATTGGGTAACTACTATGGTCTCAGCAACAAGCTGGTGAATATACTGGAGGGGATCACCTCCAGGGTAAGTGCCGGAACCACGGTCGACTACAGGATGGGGGCACAGGAGTCCGTTAAAAATATCAATCCGGTGGATTGGGCCAGTGGTGGAGCAAAGGACCATGAGGCCACCATAGTTGTATTGGGTATCTCTCAGTTACTGGAAGGGGAAGAGGGCGAATCGCTGGCATCTCCCAGTCTGGGCGACCGGCTGGATTTGAATCTACCCGCCAACCAGCTGGAGTATCTTAGAAAATTGAAAGAGGGACATGATAATCCGGTGATTGTGGTGATGACAGGCGGCAGTCCCATTACCATGCCTGAAGTGGAGGAGCTGGCCGATGCCATCCTCTGGGTATGGTATCCCGGACAGGAGGGTGGATCTGCCGTAGCCGATCTAATTTTCGGAAATGAAGTACCTTCTGGAAAATTGCCACTCACTTTCCCAGAATCAGTTGATCAATTACCCCCATACGAGGAGTACTCCATGAAAGAGCGTACTTACAGATACATAAGTTCGAAACCGCTCTATCCCTTTGGTTATGGACTCTCCTATACCGAGTTTTCATTCAATGATCTCCATCTCGACAGGGAGGAGATAGCTGCTGATGAGTCACTGACTGTTTCCGTAAAAGTAAAGAACAATGGGGATTTGGATGCTGATGAAGTCGTGCAGCTCTATGTCTCTGTTCCCGATCCGGATGGAATTCAGCCCCGCTGGTCATTGAAGAATTTTACCAGGGTCACGCTGGAGAAGGGCTCGAGCACGGAGGTGTCTTTCAAACTTAACAGCCAGACCCTTGAGCAGTTCAACCAGGAGGGTGAGGCTGAAGTGGTACCAGGTGAGTACAGAGTATATGTGGGCAACGGATCACCTGGTAAACGAAGCAAGGAGCTTGGTGTGCAGGTGATCTCTGCCAACTTCCATATTAAATAATACTATCATGAATTAAGCACTTCAGTATGAAAAGAATTACCTACACATTCATATTAATTGGAATACTTGCCCTTGCGGATTCCTGTTCCACGACTAATTCAAACAACATTAAGATGAAAGATTGTGAATTGAACGATTTAGAGATTCAGCATATGGTCATCTTTAATTTGCCCTATCAGGAGGGTTCCGTTGAAGCCAGAACATTCCTGGAAGATGGTACGCGGATTTTGACTGCTATTCCGGTTGC
>JAOZLK010000559.1 GCA_029934875.1 Bacteroidales bacterium
AGATCAATGATGTCGGTTGGCGCTGGATGTTTGGTTCCGAAACCATTCCTGCAATCCTTTTCCTTATCCTGCTCTTCTTTGTACCCGAATCGCCTCGATACCTGGTGCTGAAACAACAGGAAAGCAAGGCCCTGGCCCTTCTGAAGAGAATTAACCCTGGCACTGCCGAGCAGGTGCTTTCAGATGTGAAACTTTCACTGAAAGAGAGCAGGGCTCCATGGTTGTCATTCGGCGGATTGATCATCGGAATAGGAATCCTGCTTTCAGTCTTCCAGCAATTCGTGGGCATCAACGTGGTGCTTTACTATGCCGGGGATATCTTCAGGAGCATGGGCTCGGGAAATGACTCCTCCCTCGTACAAACCATTATTGTGGGTGTTGTCAACCTTACATTTACGGTGGTTGCCATCATGACAGTCGACCGCTTTGGTCGCAAGCCCCTGATGATTATTGGAGGTATTGCAATGGGGGTGAGCATGCTTGCCCTTGGCCTATCGTTCTACCTTGGTCAAATGGGAATACTTTCGTTGATCTTCATGCTTACCTATGTTGCTGCCTTCGCCATGAGCTGGGGACCTGTAACCTGGGTTCTGCTGTCTGAGATCTTTCCCAACAGCATCAGGGGCGCGATGTCCATCGCAGTTGCAGCCCAGTGGGTTGCTAACCTGATGGTTTCATGGACTTTCCCAATGATGAACGAAAGTACTGTGCTTACCAGGATGTTCAACCATGGCTTCTCTTACTGGATCTATGGGATCATGGGCTTCCTTGCAGCATTCTTCATCATGAAATTTGTTCCTGAAACCAAGGGGAAAACCCTTGAGGATATTGAGAAGATTTGGAAAAAGAAATAAGTGAGTAAATGGGTAAGTAAATAGGTAAAGTTTAAAAAAAGGATCATGAGAAAGATAACACTGAATGAAGGAAGCCCACGGGCAAGAATCAGAAGTCTGCTTGTATTGATTTTAGGATTACTCCTGATCCAGCTGACGGCGTGCGGAGGCCAGGGGAATCCCGGGTCTTCCGATCCCCTCAGATTCTATGTGGGTTCGGGTGGAAACCTGGAGTACTCCATATTCCTTTGTGAACTGGACCCTGTTGCCGGAGTATTTTCGGTGGTCGACTCCTTTGCCGGGGCAAGCGGTTCGGGATACCTGGACCTCTCTCCCGACGGAACCACACTTTATGCCACCAGCCGGGATAAGGCTGATGGTGAAGAGGGACACAATTCGGTGACCGCATTCACGGTGAATCAGTCAGATTTTTCGCTTACATTACTGAACAGCCAGTCGAGCCAGGGTCGTGGGAATTGTCATGTTCAGGTAAGCCCAAAGGGAGACTACCTGTTTGCTGCCAACTACAGTTCGGGGCATGCAACGGCGCTTCCCCTTGAGGCCGATGGGCGGGTTGCCCCTGCATCATCAGTCGTACGGGGAGAGGGATCAGGGCCGGTAGAGAGTCGCCAGAAGGGCCCGCATGCACACCAGGTGATGATGGATCCGGAAGGCAAGTTCCTTCTTGTGCCAGACCTGGGAACCGACAAAGTGATGAATTATATACTGGATGCTAAAAGCGGTGAGCTAACTCCTAACCCGGATCAACCATGGTTGTCAATGGAACCGGGATCGGGACCCAGGCACCTGGTGTTCCACCCATCGGGTGAATTTGTATTTATTCTCAGCGAACTTAATTCAACGATAACTGCATGCCGCTTCAACAGTACCACCGGAGTACTTTCAATTATTAACAGTGCCAGCATTGTAAAAGATGATTTTACCGGTGCAAAGCAGGCAGCTGCCATCCGGATTCATCCCAATGGAAAGTACCTCTATGCTTCCAACCGGGACGATGTAAGCAGTGTGGCTGTTCTGGGGATCGACGAACAGGGTGAGATCAACCGACTTCAGGTGGTGGACAATGTCCCCTACTGGCCCAGGGATTTCAACATCACACCTGATGGCAACCACCTCCTGGTAGCTGGTGGAAGAGCCAATGAGATCGGTTTGTATATTGTGGATCCGGCTACCGGCTTGCTGACTGGAACCGAAACAAAGGTAAATCTTCCCGGGCCCATCTGCATTGAGTTCATTGAGTAGCGTCTCTGAAGAGTCTGACTACAACATAGATCCCAACCAGAAAATTTTAAAAGCGCACAGTCAAAATTCGCCTTTATTCTCAGTCCATTGAGAATTTTTCGTACTTTATTCTCAGTCCATTGAGAATATTTCGTACTTTTACGGAAATTTATCATCTTTTATGTCAAATGAAATATTCCATAAGGTAATTCTTGACCAGAAAGAGGAAATAGCTTTAAGCAAAGAAGAGACCCTGGTAAATAGAGAATTTGAACATTTCGTTAACATAGAGAGTCAACTTGCACAAATCATCATCGGTGTGCGCCGGTCTGGAAAGTCAACTCTGGCCCACCTTGTCTGCTGTGATTTAAATTATGCTTATCTGAATTTCGATGATGAGAGATTGATGGATTGCTCCCAGGACGATTTGAATCTGCTACTTGAGTTGCTGTTTCAGGAGTATGGTGATTTCAAATATTTGATTCTGGATGAAATTCAGAACATTGATGGATGGAGCCTCTTTATAAACAGATTACTCAGAGCGAAATTACACATCATCGTAACAGGTTCTAATTCCAAATTACTGAATGTGGAGCTGGCCTCGCATATGACAGGGAGGTTCTCAACAATAGAATTATTTCCTTTTTCATTCCGTGAATTCCTTGAATTCAGGAAGTTCCAAATAGTATCCGGGACCACAAAAGAAACTGGCATACTCAATTCACTGTTCCGGGAATACTGTAAAACCGGAGGGTTCCCCGAAGTTTTGCATGGTGAATTAGCTGAATCGTACATTACCGATCTATTTAATGCCATAGTTACAAGGGATATTGTGTTCCGGCACAATATCAAATATGTTCGGACCTTCAGAGATATTGCCAGATTCTTAGTGAATAATTATTCCACCGAATTAAGCTTCAACAGGATAAAAACCATCTTTGAACTTGGAAGCGAAAATACAGCAAAACAATACGTTTCATATCTTGAGGAGGCTTACCTGATTCTCACCCTCCCAAAATTCTCATTCAAGAAACAGGAGCAATTGAGATATCGGAAAGTTTATGCAATTGATCCTGGATTTATATCCGTTCTGTCCGATGCATTCGCTGAAAACAGAGGTAGGATTCTTGAAAATATTGTTTTCCTTGAATTGCGTAGAAAGGCCATCTTACTGAATTATGAGATCTTCTATTATAAAAAGCAGTTTGAGATTGACTTCGTGATATTCAGTAAGGGAAAGGTTAGCGAATTAATCCAGGTATCGAGTAGCTTATTGGACAAAAAAACGCTCAACAGGGAAGTTCGGGCCCTGGTACTGGCATCAAATGAGTTAAAGCCAAAAAAGCTCAGGATCATTACTGAAAATGAGGAATCTACGATTGAGCAGGATGATCTCCAAATCGAAGT
>JAOZLK010000560.1:0-460 GCA_029934875.1 Bacteroidales bacterium
CATAAACTCGTTTATCGTTGTTCGACTCGGGATCGTCAGGAACATAGCCCGGATCCCCTGGCTGAAGATTGTAGGTGGAATATACCCGGTTTGTGGGTTTGTTCTCCCAACGGGTATGATAAACATTCAGGAACAGGGAGATCCTGGGAGAGGAGAAAGTATATCCCGCTTCAATAGCCTTGATCTCTTCATTATCCAACTCATCGGCAAAATCGGTCGAATACCCCTTATAAAAGTATCTGTATGATCTGACCTTGGAAAGGTATCCCAGGTTCAGAAAGACATTTGATTGTGGTCCCAGGTTATAGTTAGCTCCCGCTTTGATCGTGAATCCTGGCTTGTAGATCCATCCAGACTCCGATTGAACGAAATAATCAAGCTTATTATAAGCGCTTATGGCTGTGGAGGCATTCACAAAAGCGCTCAGCTTCTCATTCCGGTATTCTCCCTGGATAAAGAG
>JAOZLK010000560.1:470-3472 GCA_029934875.1 Bacteroidales bacterium
GTCCATCGTAATAGTAGTCAATGGTGTCACCCACATATTTCATGGCAGCCTCTGGATTTCCCACGTAATCCTGTCTGGAATCTGATTTATCAATGGCGTAATCTCCACCCAGAAGATCGGTAACTGAAGTATAATGAATTCCCTTGTAGGACCTCAGGTCGATGCCTCCATTCAATTTGAATGAGGGGCTAATCTCGTAAGAAATTTTTGAGAGCAGCCCGTACCAGTAATGCTCGTTGTGCGCCCTGGTCATGTAGTTGCTGGAAAAAAAGAGGGAGTCATCGTAAGTGGGGTTTATGGGCAGGATATTAAAAGGCGGCTGTGGTTTGCAGTTGGCATCATAGATCTTCTGCCAGTTGATCTGACCATATTCCGGATCCTCAGAATCCTGGAATAATTGGGTGTCCTTAATGCTGGAAGCAGTCCGGTCGCCTCCTCCTTTCCCGATGGACAGGTAGAGGTTGTTGGACATGGTCAGGCGATCAGTGATGGTCCAGAAATCACGCAGGGTGAATTGTGGTTTATGATACTGATTAGTGCGTTCGGACAGCATCTCCGGACTAGCATCGGGATTATCCCTGTCCCGGGTGACATTGCCCCAGTGCTGGTTGTAGCCCACCCCTTTATCAAAGATATTGTAAGTACTGGAGGCGTTTTTTAGTTGCTCCATATCGATTCCCAATTTCTTTGCATAGGTAGAATCATATGCCGAAATCGGTCTTTTATAGGTGCGCTGATCATGCATCTGGGGTGCACCCATTGCAGTTAGTGTGAGCAGGTGTTTCTTAAACCTTTTATCCACCTTGCCATAGTAGAACCATCCTTCTGAGAAGGTATTATCCACCCAGCCATTTCCTCTTTTATAGGAGGCAGCGAGTGTTACTCCCCATCCACCCTTTAGCTTGCCACTGGTGAAGCCCAGGGAGGTACGCAATTTGCCCTGACTGTCTACTTCTTGCTTAATACTGGTCTGCCTTCTGTTTTCAATCCCTTTAGTGAGAATGTTGACGGTTCCCCCAACCGAGGGGAGGGCAAGTTGAGAGGCACCCAGTCCACGCTGTACCTGCATGGTCCGCATAACTGCATCCAGTCCGAACCAGTTGGACCAGTAAACCCATCCGTTTTCCATGTCGTTGACCGGGATTCCGTCTATCATAACCGCCAGGTTACGCTGGTCAAAGCCCCTGATGGTGATACGTGCATCGCCATCTCCGCCTCCCTGCTGGGTGGCGTATACACCGGGTGTAGAATTCAGAATAAGAGGAATATCCTGGCCTGCAAGTTCCTCCTCAATTTTAGCAGGCGAAACATTGGTAAAAGCCACCGGGGTCTCCCGCGACCTGGCCATATCGGCTGTAACCACTACCTCGTCAATGGTCATGGACTGCAATCTGAATTCCAGGATGAGAGTTTTGCCCCCGACTTCAATCTTCTTGTTCTCCGACTCATAACCCACATAGGACACCTGAAGTTCATAGCTTCCCGGATCCAGGGGAAGCTCAAATTTTCCATCAGGATTGGTAATGGTTCCCTTGCCCGGAGCATAGACCACGTTGGCACCAATGAGTGTCTCACCGGTCTCCTTGTCGATTACTTTACCTGTCACAAGCCCCTGCTGGGCAAAAGAAAGCATGCAAAGCCCCAGGCCCAGAAGGAGTAGTCCGCCTTTTTTCATAAATAAATCTATTACATCAGAGGATCATCACCCTTTTAACCTGGGCATGTTCTTTGAATCTGACCTTTAGTTGATAAATTCCTGCCGGAAAATTGTCAGTTTCTATCACTACCCCAAGTACTCCGGATGTGTGATTCTTCCTGTATATTTCGCGGCCAGAGGCATCATAAAGGATCAGTTCTTCCATGGGCATCCTTGCATCCACCCGGAAATAATCCCTGGCCGGATTTGGGTAGACCTCAAGCTCATCCTCCTCAAAACTCGTTTCCACTGCATTTGAAGGCTCACAATCACATGTATGTGATCCGATAAAATCCCATTGATTCACCCCTCCGGGTACGGTATCCCATTCCATTGTTACCACAAAAGCGGGGTCCGGATTGGCAGTAACACCTGCTTTTACAGATGCTTTTCGAATCAGCGAGTGATTGGAAGTCCAGGGCAACCAGTAGTAGGAGTCGGGAACAATATAGTTCTGGATGTAGGTACTGTCATATCCGGATATTGTGTCTGCATCATAGATGGTTTTGTAGGCCCATGCGTCAGTGAAGTCGGTCCAGCCTTCATCGGAGCTTTGCATTCCTCCACCAATAATTCCGAAGAGGTCCACCACCAGGAAGTCGTTTACATCTCCTGCTCCGACCGGGTCCTTGAAAAGGGCGATGGCATCGTTCCCATTCATATAAGTAGGCGCTGGATAATCATGGTCCGGTTGCTGGGCCATGGCCTGGAGCGCAGGATCACATGCCGGTGATGTCTCGGTTGTAACAGTTTGTCCGTTTACCAGGAAATGGGTGGCGTAGGGATAGAGAAATCCCTGCAGCTGTGTTATACCCCCCGATTCGTATGTGAGGTTGCCATTGCTGTACCTTGCCACATAGTAGCTGCCCAGGGGAACAATCTCGTCCGTGGGATTGTATATCTCCACACCCTTGTTGTTTCCGCTCCCCTCCACGTATTCAGAGATGAAGAGGTCGCTGCAATCCTGTGCCGAAAGGGTAGCCACGATTGCAATCAGTCCAAAAAACGATAATATCTTTTTCATATCAGATCCTTATAAATGCAAATAAAGGCTGCCCCTGATGAGGCAGCCTTATAATCTTTATTACAATTGCTTACTTAGTTCTTCACAAAACGCAGGACTTTGGAGCTTGTATCGCCTGAAACCTTCAGGAAATATACTCCACTTTCCAGTTCGCTGATGTCCAGCTGGATGTTCTTCTCTCCGGAAAGTTCTTGCACCCTTATGGTCGATCCGGAAATGCTGATTATCCGCATCTCCCTGAGTGATTCAGCACTTCTAAGCTGGAGGAAGTCGTCTGCAGGC
>JAOZLK010000561.1 GCA_029934875.1 Bacteroidales bacterium
CGCAGCGGTATCGATGTCTTCGGCTGGTTGCGGGAGATTAATATCCATTATATATCTCAAAAGTCAGTCTATGTCATCAAATTCAGCTTCAGGATCCCGGCAACGGCACTGAAACAACACCAGTCGCCAGGTCGAGCACTACCAGTTCCCTGTTATTATCAGCCAACCATTTATGACATTTTTAAAAGAGACTCTTCCCTTTTCCCCTTGATATATTTTCAGGAATTTCTTTTCCCATGCTTATCCGCTTTTCCGTTTTGTATCCTAATGATTGATAGAACACCTGAACCTGCTCGTTACTTTCAATTATCTGCAAATTGATTTTGGCACAACCTAATTTCTTTAAGCTATGTTCAGCATGTATCATTAATTCTCTTCCAATTCCCTGATTTTGAAACTCAGGTCTTACTACTAAAGAATATATCCATCCTCGGTGTCCATCATAACCACACATGACTGTTCCAACAACTCCATGTATTTTAGATTTTGCAACAAAAAACAAGCCATCGGAGACAGCCTCTTTTTTTTCTACAGTAAGATATGGATCGTTTCGTCCACTTTCGTACCCGAACACATTTTTCCACAATTCGACAACTTGATCTTCGTGTTGCTTACGATCAAATCGGATAATATTAAAATCCATTTGCACCCAATTTTACTAAATTTAACACCGCGAATCAGCCGGCGGGAAGGGGGTATGGCAACCATAACAGTAGGCTAGATTTGAATTGTTACGTTGCGTATTCATATACGCCAAATTCCCAGTATCTCCTGCCTGGATTCTTTGGGCCTTTCCAACCGCTTGATAACAACTCTTCCGCAATAAACCTGTTTACAAAACCATGGCCAACCAAAAGGACTGAACCTCTTAATGCCGTTTCTTCTTTAAGTTTTTTTGCACCATTTCTCGCTCTTAATTTGGCTTCTCTTAATGATTCACTGTTTGAAGAGTAGCCGAAGAACCAAAGAACCCTAAAAAATGCAGCCCATCTACTTGGGTGCATTTTGAGAAATGGAAAACTACCATATGGCAAGCCCATTTCTCTGAAAATTGGATCAATGATATCTATTTGTTTAACTCCAAGTGCTTGTGCTGATTCAATGGAGCGCAGCAAGTCACTGCAAATCACTGTATTACAGGTATTTGCTATTTCAAAAACCTCTCGCAAAGGGGCGATCTTCGGCGCCAAGCCAGTAGAATTGTATGATGAAATCCATAGATGGATCTCATTAGCTCTCAATTTTCCGTATTCCGGGAGATCTGGCTTACCGTGCCTCAATAGTACGATTCTCATCAGAGGCTTCCTTTATCAACATAATCCAGGCGCTGACCGCCATAGAGCATAAGTATACGACCAAGTCTTGAGCCTACCGCTCAGATCCTTTATTAAATACCGGTTGCAACTTTGTCATATCTACGCCATCCAGGCAACCAGAGTTAATAGCATATTTATCCGGCATCTTTCTCATTTTATGAAATGTATAAATACCACAAATTTTACAAAAATAATGTTCCGCTGTCATTGTATTGAATCTGTAAAGAGTGAGATAATCTTCACCCGACGTAACTTGTAAATCCTTTTCATCACAGCGGAGCATTATGGATCCTCGCCTTTCACATATTGAGCAATCACATACAGCACTCTGCTCTACATCTGTATACACTTCAAACTGAACGGAGTCACAATGGCAACTGCCAGTATATTTGGTTAACATCTCTGATACTCCAAATTGATATGGATTGAAAAAAACGACATCAGTTCTCCCGATCCGATGGAGATAATTTTTTGGATATTTTAACTGTAAATGAATTTCGGATTTTTTTGTATAATTGTATCATCTCTTCTTTTGAGGAGCCCCTTTTTCGGTTTGGATCCATGGCACCTATGGCATATTTTGCTCCTTTCGCTAAAATATTATTATTAAACCACTCTCTTTAGTTAGTGTCTGTCCATCAATGAGAAATTTTATTCTAAATCAAGGAGGGCGATAAATTTAACCACAGGCATATAGTGGATATCTCGGAGTCTCGTACCTCGCTTTCCGGAGGATTAAATTTTGAACGCAACGAAGAGTTAGGATAAAAGAGCCATTTATGGACAGGCACTAGTTAAATCACCATCTTCCAATGCTTATATGTCCGACGAGCGGTTAGCATCCGATGAAGGTGTTTGTTGTAATTGGATATATCATTATTTATCAAACAATTCCTGGAGTTCAGGTAGTTTTACGCGCGAAGTTAGATCAACACTCAGAGGTGTAACGGACACGACCTTGTCAATTGCAAAAGCATATATATCTGACTCGGGGTCAAGATCTGCTTTATGAATATTTATGATTGTTTTTCCATCACCTATTTTGCTATTGATTGTAGGATTTTCGATTGATTTTGTATAATAACCTACCTTTGCTAACTTTGTGATTTTAACTTTTGTCAAAGGGGTGGCATCCTCAGGAACATCTACTTTTAAAACATCAACATCGGTTTGTAATTTTGTTGCTAATAAAAACTTTGCAAATCGATTTAAGAAAAATGATGCTGCTGACCAGTCTTGATCTGTGTACCTGTGATGAGACTGAGTATCGGTTTGTTTGGATATAGCTATACTGGGGATACCAGAACTAGAAGCTTCAAGTGCTGCACCGACGGTGCCTGAACTTGTAATATTGATTCCAAGATTTTCTCCGTAATTGATTCCAGAAACAAGTAAATCCGGCATTCTCTCTTTGAGAATCGTTCTTAAACTATGTTTGACGATTAGAGCAGGAGAACACTCACAATGATAAGCTGGAATTTTCTTTCCATTTATATGATACTCAATGGATTTGAGACTTGATTGTTTATCTCCGGTCAAACCACGCCCAGTTGCTGTTTGCTGATTACTTGGAGCAATAATAGTTACATTTCCAACGTTTATTACTGCCTTTACTGCAGCTCGGAGCCCCGGTGAATCAATTCCATCATCATTCGTTATTAAGATGTTGTAGTTTTGCATTATTATTTTGTAATTTTTGAAATTTAGGGGGATAGATTATTAATCTGTATGGTAGATAATTTTGCTGGGATTCTTCTATGTTTTCATCATATTGGCTCCTAAAACCCATTTGCAGAATTTTGCCTTAGGCATTGGTGTATCCATCCAAGACTGATCGGGCTCGGGATCCTGAATGACCTCTTCGACTGACTTTAAGCGTGGCATAGGCTTTGAACTGATGTAACCTCTGCCCGTTACCCATCGAACCTGTTGGATCTTTTGTATTGCGAGGACAATAAGATTGGTCATCTGGCAATCACCCAGGCAGTAATCCATCACTTTCTGGCACTTCCCTGCAAGCCATTCTTGCGGTGCATCTTGTCAAGATTTTCCAGGAGCTCATGCGCACGTTGCTGCGTCAAGTTCAACGTTGGACGTCCCTTCTCGTCCTCGGAATACCACACCCGTTCCTCTCCGTTATGAATG
>JAOZLK010000562.1 GCA_029934875.1 Bacteroidales bacterium
AATCTAATCAATAAACGTACCAAAGTACCAGATGGTTTTCCAAAGTAGGCAATTTTTAACAAAAAATTGTAATTAACCCTTGTATTTAATCTGTCTCAAAAATCACATTCAAGGCAGCCCCTTGTTTTTTGGTTACAGCTACCAAAGCTGCTAGTTCAATAATACTTGCTGAAAACCGGGGGTTAGAATGATATCGGTATCATTCCAAGAAAAGGTGCCTGATATCCCTGGTGGTAATGTAATGGAACCTTCAACACCTTGTTTTCCCTTCCGTCTGAGGTTAACTTCAATGGAACCGTTGGGATGTGGCATGGATCCTTTTACAGCTTCCAGTCCACCCATCTCCGGAGAGATCTGAACAGTTTCAAATCCAAAACCCGCAGGCTCTATACCGCAAACCAGGGTCATAAAAAAATAGAGAGGACTGGCACTCCAGGCATGGCAATCTGACCGTGTGGGTTCAGGTTTTTCAGGAAAAGTGGTCAATCCAAAGTCGATCATTTGCTCCCAGGGATCCAGCAGGTCAATGAACCGGTCACCTAATCCGGATTTTTTCAACGCTTCAAACAGGTAATAGCTGTAATAGTAGGTGCACTGGGTCAGATGGTCTTCTTCAAGGATTTTTATCATCATCTTCTTCTCCTGTCCCTCCGGACAAAGTCCGGATAAAATGGCCAGGATATTGGAATGCTGACTGAACACGTCCTGATCGGGGGTGTCGGCAAATAAACCTTGCTTTTCATCGTAAAACGTGGCTATAATATGGGATTCCAACTGACCTGCTACCTCACACCATTTCTCCGCTTCTCTGCTCTCCCCGAAATATTCGAATATTTCAATGGCCTGTTTCAGTGTATAGTAGTAATGGATATTGATAATGGACGAGTAACCGTTATCAGCCTTATCAGGAATTCCTCCCTCCCACTTTTCTACCCAATCCACCATGTTCCACCATTCCAGGGATTTTAATAAGCCGGAATCCTGATCCAGGTTTGCCTCGAACCAATCCAGGTTATACCTGATCCCTTTTAGGAACTGCTTTGCCCACTGGTCATCATCCCTGTAACGCAGATAATCGTATACCATTGAAATATAATACAACGAATAACCCGGGATGACCTGTGTACGCCAACCGGGCGCCCGCGACTGGGTCAACCCAAAGGGAAGCCTGGATTCGTCCAATTGTTTAATAGCATCTTTCACCAGCCTGTCATCTGCAGTCATGGCATAGGTGGTCAGCGCCTGAATCCTGGTATCGCCGGCATAGTTTAACTGTTCATAGTATGGACAGTCAAAATAGGTTTCACCGGCACAGAGTCGTTGCGTTCTCCAGCCCACCTCCATCACCTCATCCAATAGTGGAATTCCTGTTTCAAAACTGGCCACCCGCTCGTAGGGATAGGCTGTATACATGTTGTAATAATCATGGAGGACAAGCGGTTCCGGACCAGTGGTAATCTTCATGCTGATATACCGAAACACCCTTAACCATAGGGGCCTGAACATACGATTATTACTGCCATCAGGAAGAAATGCATCACTGTTACCCACAAGGATCTTTTCCCTGGTATCATTCCTGTTTCCCTTTTCATACAGAACATTTCCGCTCTCCAGGGTATCGGTGTGGTACAGAGCTTCAGCATAGCTTATCTCTATTTGTGATCCCCTCCCCTTGCTCACCCATAATTCGGGATATCCTATGGTCAGATACGACTGGTCCAGGAGAATAGTTACTTCTGTATCAGCTGGGATTTCAAGGTCAGTAGTGACTCCCGGTATGTCCTCACGGGTCTGTTCGAGTTGTGGAATAGTTCTTTTCACAAGGTGCCACCCGTTTCCATACATGGCACCTGGCCCGTGACCAAGTTCCATCACCAGAGGAGTCACCCATTCGCCATCGTCGAATGATGGTTGTTCCCACCCCCAAGGAAAATTCAATCCATTCACATGGTCGCCGGGTCCTACAGCATACAATCCTCCGGGATTGTGCCTGTAAGGTAATGGAGAATAGGCCATATTTTGTGTAATCTTCCAATTATTCGCTCCTGTATTCAGATGATTGAATTCGTCATTTTCCGTCTGAAAAATAAAGGCAGTATGGATGGTCTGCTGAAAATGCAGCCGGTGATCACCGAAATTGAAAACCTCAGCAGCAATAACATTTCTCCCTACTATCAAATAGGGAGCAATATTAAGGGTTTCATACCTCCAGTAAATTAAGGTCCCCCTGGCAGGACCAAATGCTACTGATTTTCCATTCACGTAGAGCCTGTACCTGGGATCGGCCGAAATGTGAATAATAAATGAATCGGGAACTTCATCCAGTATGATCTCATTTCTGAGATGAAACACCCCATAATCAGTGCGTGAAGCCTGTGGATGTGTAATCCAGCTTGATTTCCAGAAGTGTTTCTTTCCCGCCCTTGAGTTGATCTCAACATTTAACTCCTGTGCTCCTGTTTTCAGGACCAATACCAAGAGAACCAGACCTGTTAGAATTCTTGATTTCATTTTGCTTATAAGTATTTGGTGTAAAGATAACCGGTCCATCAATCCACTGATAAACTGTGCCAGATTTTCAGCAAAAAATTAAAAGTACGACAAATATCATTAATTAAAATGCACTTCACTTATTTACATCAGAGCTGTGATGCATGTGGATATTTTGATGTCTTGACCAGGTTGCCAAAGTATTACTATATTTGGTTTTCTTCACTCAGTATTGAGTTTATGAAAAGGAGACAATTCGTAAAAGGGATCGGACTCGGCTCTGCGGGACTGGTTACCATCAATGGATATGATACGGGACAAACAGCTTTGTCCGGGTTACCCGATTACAAATACGGCGATATCAAATCCCTTGAGGATGTGATATCCCGGGAAGGACTCATTGTGGTCAGAGTTGCCGTGGAGAAAAACCATGAAACCAATGGCTATCTTCTCAAAGGAAGAATTAAAGTACAAAAGGCGGAGATCCATCGGATCAAATCTTATTTTTTTGAAAATGATGATGAGTATAATGATGAGATCCACTCCTTTGAAGCGGGAGTACCCGGCAGTGACAGGGACATTGTGGTCATCTGGTTAAAAAATGCCACTGAACACACTAAAATTATAATCTCCGGAGATCACAAATTTCAATTCACACTGGATGAGCTCGTTAACAGTGGCGAGATATCGGCTCAACCGGAGGGAGTTTTTGTTAAAGCCAATTTCCTTCTGGACCGGGAAATAGGGGAAATCACCCTTAGGGATTTTGGCGCCCGCGAACAGGGAGATGACTTCAGCTTTGTGGTCATGGCCGATCCGCAAGGTGGATTGCCTGATGACACCGAAAAGCTGAAAACCCGGATGAAGATTCACAATGCCTTTATTGAGGAGAGTGTGGACCTGGCCAACAGGCTTGAGATTGATCCTCTATTTACTGTGGTAGTCGGTGATGTTTGCGATGAATGGG
>JAOZLK010000563.1 GCA_029934875.1 Bacteroidales bacterium
CCTTTGGTCAGGGATATGGCAGTCACAATACAAAATGGTCCTACATGAATGGAGGGGTTACCTCTATCGTAGCAGGAGAACTGGCGCATGGAGCCTTTGAGCATGGTTTTGAGGCTTACGGGGCTGATATCCTGAACAGACTTCTGGCTCTCGCGGAAAAAACAGATGGTTTTCTCCATTGTGCCTATCGTGGAGCCATGGAACCCGCACCCAAAAGGACCTTTCAGCCGGTTTCACTGAAGGATATTGCCAACACCGACACCCATGGGAATACGGTAACCAGGGTAGCGGGGTGGACCGGGGAAGGTGAAAACGACCTGCACGAATTCCCATCGGGAAAGCAGGTTTTCGATGAAATTCCCTTTGAGATCATCGAGCCGGCCTCAAATGGAAGGAAGGCCTGTCTCGGACTCTCCGGCGATGATCCATATGCGGATGAGGCTAGGCTGGAGCTTGGTAAGAAAGCAGCTTCCATCTACTTCTTACATACCACCAACAGGGCCTACTATGCCGGCAACATTGTTTTGAGTTACAAAGATGGAACAGAGCACGTAGACCATATTGGGCCGGGTAAAATTTCCAACTGGTGGTACCCCTCAGCTCCCCAGGACAGGAAACAGACCCCGGCCATGCGAGTGGCCTGGAGGGGGAAGAATTACATGAGCAGAAATGTAGGAGTGTGTCTCTATGGTCTGAATAATCCGAAACCTGAAAAAGAGATTGATCACATCCGCTTTATAAGTGCCGGTGACAGTACAAAGTGGATGGTGTTGGGTGTGACCCTCTCCGATCACCCACGGTTTTTCATGCCCGATATGATATCGGCAGGAATTCCTGATAATTGGGGGGCTGCTGCTGTGGTCTATGCCCTGGTGGAGGGCCTGTGCGGAGTGAAGGACAGGGGAGTGGCTTACAACAAGGTCACACTCTCGCCAAAATGGCCGGTTGCCAATGAGCATAAGGCTGATGTTACCATCAAATATCCTGCTTCGGGGGGCTATGTATCCTACAGCTACTTGCTCAGCACGAATACCATAAGCCTGACCTTTACCGGATCCCTTGAGGACACCCGTCTGGAACTGCTTTTACCAGAGGGGAAAGTGGCACAAAGGGTGCTTATCAACTACAGGGAAACCGTATTCTCCCTTATGAAGAAAGCCTCCTCCAGTTACCTGGTTGTGGATCACATCAAAGATGTGGTGGGACGCGTAAAAATTGAACTTTAAGGAATTTTCGAAAAGAATGATATTTATGAATCGACTTATATTAATCGGATTATCCATGCTTCTGAGTCTCCAGGCATGGAGCCAGGAACACCCTGCAACATTTGTCTGGAAAGATGCTGAAGGACTCGGGCGACAGCAGACGGTGCTGTTCCGACGGACCATGGATCTGGATGAGAAGCCAGTAAGCGCGAACATCCATCTTTTTGCCGATTCACGCTACCATATCTATGTGAACGGGATCCATCTGAATTTTGGACCCTCGAGATTTTATACGGCCCATCCCGAATATGACAGCTATGAACTGGTGCCCTATCTCAAAGAGGGTAAGAATGTGATTGCGGTGGAGGTGCTTACAAACGGAACGGTAAGCTACCAGGTACCCCTGAGTGTCGGGGGATTCATCGCATGGGGTGAGGTAGATAATGGGGCTAAAGCCATTGCACTTGAAACCCCCGGAGCCTGGAAGATGCATGTGTCGGATGCCTATGACCACCAGGCCTTGCGTTTCTCTTTTGCCTGCGGTCCAATGGAAGTCTTTGATGGACGGAATCAGGCGGCTGACTGGAATCTGCCGGGTTTTGATGACAGTGGCTGGAAGTTGCCTATCATTCTTGCCGACCAGGGACATTGGGGTGAGATGACTCCAAGAACCATTCCCCATCTGACCCAGGATGAATTGCTTCCCCTGGAGTTGCTGGGGATCTATCATGAGCAGAGCAATGAGGAGCTTTATACTTTCTTTATCAAAACTCCGGATCGTGAAAACAGGGAGTATAACCGGGGTAAACAGCTCTATGCCACCACATATATTTATTCTCCAGTGGACCAGGATGTGGAGGTGGGCCTCTGGTGGGGTGAGTTTTACCTGAATGGCAAAGGACCCCTGGAGGTATCCGGAAGCGAACAGGGCAATCCCGTGAGGCAGAACCGGATTTTATCCCTGGATAAGGGTTGGAATTATCTCTTTGTTGGATATGTGGCCATCTGGGGTGGATGGGATTATTTTATGGCGGTTCCGGAATCTGCAGGCCTGCAATTCTCACCCGAAAAAAAACTGGATGATGCTCCCTTTATGCTCACATCTGCTTCCTTTGAAAAGGGTGCAGAGATTTTTGACCCCGGAAAGGATGATCCCGGAGATGATCGTAAGATACTTAAGGAGAAGGAGTATCACTGGACTCCTGTGGTGAATCCGGCAAGAGGTTCCAACCCGGCACGGGACCTGGTCTGGAGAAAGGCCGACCTTCAGCAAAACCTGAAAAGCAATGATTTCCAGCTTGCCGAATTTAACATTGGCGAACCCGTTATGATGGTTTTTGATATGGGCGGCAAAAAACTGGGAAGGGTATTTTGTGAGCTTGATGCAGCACAGGGAGCCGTCGTGGATATAGCCTGGTCTGAAGATCTGAACTCAATTGGGATGCCCTTTCTGTACAAGCGCCCGCAGGTCAATGCAGGAGCGCGCTTTGTGACTTCTGAGGGCAAAAGACGCTATGAGACCTTTAAACCCTATGGAGTAAGGTATTTATTACTACGGATCGATCCGGGATCAGATTCTTTACTTCTTCACAGGCTGGGTCTGATGGAACAGGTTTATCCCTACGAGAAGAAAGGAAGTTTTTCCTGTTCCAATCCCATGCTGGATAGAATATGGGAACTGGGCTGGCGAACACTCAGGGTGTGTTCCGAGGATTCCTACACCGATACCCCCTTCCGGGAGCGGGGCCTCTATGCAGGAGATGCTCTGCCCGAATATGGCATTACCCTTGCCACATCGGGCGATTCCCGTTTGATGAAAAGATCCCTGATGCTTTTTCAGGACATGTACCGCGATAATATGCTGGATGGTAAAGAGGAGGGATTAAATGATTTTGTGCTGAAGACTTTGCTTGAGCTGGACTGGTATTACAGGGTAAGCGGTGATATGGAGTTCCTGGAATCCCTTTATCCCAATTACCATTCCCTGATGCAGCACATCATGCAGAGAAAGAATGATCAGGGCTACTATCCGTCAAGCGGCACTTTTATTGAATGGACCCGGATTGACAAGTCGGCCGATCTGACTGCTTACCAGTCCCTTCTGGCCAGGAGTTTCAAGATCATTTCAGGTCTGGCCCTTGAAATCGGTCATAAGGAGGAAGCAGAAGTTTATGGGGAGGAAGCTCAAAGGCTTGCTTCATTGCTTGCTGAGATATACTGGGATTCCGACAAGCAGGTATACCATGATGG
>JAOZLK010000564.1 GCA_029934875.1 Bacteroidales bacterium
TTTCATCGTTATAGGGAGTTGCGGTCCCATGGGCCGAAATAAGCCCCGGCATTTCATGTCTCCTGAGGGTAGACCTGATGGCCAGGAGCAATCCTTCTCCTGTACGGGAAGGACCTGAGATGTGATTGGCGTCGTTGCTGGTGGATCCGCTTAGTAGCTCCACCCCTCCATTCTGGCGCGATAAGATAACACATGCAGCAGCTTCTCCAAGGCTAAGGCCATCGCGCTTACTGTCAAAAGGCCGGCATGCCTGCTTACTCAATGATAAAAAGGACTGAAAACCAGAAATGATAAATCCGGAGAGCAAGTCGACTCCCAGCACTATGGCATGACTGCAACGCCCGGAGGATATCATTTGCCGGCCAAGCAGCATGGCAGCCACCCCTGAAATACATGCATTTGAGACTACCACAGGAGTGCTTTTAATGCCAAAAAAATCAGCGATCATCTCTGCCGATTTCCACAGGAATAAACGCTCCTTTTCAAATCCTTCCGGGTGATCCAGCAATTCAACATTCCCTTTGGTGGTGGATAGGATAAATATGCATTCCGGATCGGCCGGATCAAGCACAGAATTCTTAAGCGCTTCATAAACAGAAAGAATCCCTGCTTTTTCAAAGCGCGTATAATGCTTTGGATTCTCCTTTCCGTTTACTTCGAGAAAGCGCTTTCCCAGTTCATCCCAATCCAGAAGCGCCGCGGGCAGTTCCTCCGGCGAAAGACTCCTGTCTTTACAGATTTTTATTCCACCCCTTCCCTGAAGAACCGAATTCAGGTTCTCCCTTGTGTCCCACCCTATGGGAGAGATGATGCTGCTATTTTCAAGGTAAGTTTTAGGCTCCATTCCTCCTTTTCCACTCCATGTAATATTCCGGATTGGTAAGTTCCAGTTCCCCCTGCATATTCAGGAATACCTGCGTGGTCTGCGCCTTCATTAATACTGCACTATCCTCCTTGCGAAGAATTCGGTATTTGAATAATATTTTGGCAGCATCGCAATGCATCCAGGTGGTTTCAATAACAATGTGTTCCCCGTATTTCAACTGCTGTTTATAGTCAATATCCAGCTTTACAAGAGGAACCTGCAGGCCCTGTTCATAGAGATCATAATAGCCAAATCTGTAACGACGGCCAAAAGATTCACGGCCATCCTCCATGTATTTGACAAAGTTGCCATGCCAGACGATGCCCATTGCATCCACTTCACTGAAACGTACGGTGACTTCAGTTTTATCGCTTAATTCTGTGATTTTCACTCTCAGGGGTTTCGGGGTGTCATTTTCAGATTCTTAATAACATTGTAGTGGCATCGTGCATAATAGTTGCGAAAACCAAAACCACCCACTGCTCCGCTGTACTTTCTCATGTAGAGAATCTCTCCCGATGCCAGGTTAAAAACAGCCAGCCACATGGTCGATTCTTCCTCGATCTTATTGAGGGTCTCCATGACTAACATAGCTCCCACCATATCTGCAGAAGGATCGGTATTTAGCATGACAATGCCTTTAACCTGCTCTTCATCAATGGTGTAAGGGTCGAATTGTATAATTCCGCTCATGTCCCTTTCCTGGCTGCGCAGGATGGTATTCTCCATATTATAGTGAACCGTGGCCACTGAAAAAGCTTTGTTCAGGTCGTATTTACCCGCTTCAGCCTGGATAATTTCATTCCATGCTCGGAAGTAGTAACTTTGAATTTTTGGCAGATCAGAAAATTGATCCGCACTGCCAATAAATTTTACCAGGGTGTAATCAATACCACACCATACCAGTTCGTTGCTTCCCTGGGAAGGATTGTTTGCCTTTAAGGGAAGGCAAAGCATTCCGGCCAGAATCAAAAGGATCATTTTTCTCATTTTGCTCTATTTTTATGATGCCTGTATAAATATTTTCATTTCACATTTTGCAAGCAACTGTCCGTCTCTTCTTACCTCTCCAAGAATAATGCTTGCATCCATAACATTGTGGGTTTCCGTAATTAATGTTGTCAGTTGATCACCTTTTTCCGGCAGGGCATGCACCTCAAGGTTTTTAATGCCCCCAATATAACCTTTCTTCACCGCTTCTCCTGCTATGAGGGCATGATAACCATTCATTGCAGCGGCACTCTGGGCAATATTTTCGATGAGCCCATTCTCCTGGAATACATCTTCATTCAGAAATATATTCCCCTCTTTAATGTGGAAGCAGGTCGTAACAGATCGATCGCTGGCCTCCAGGAGTCCCGAGATCATGACCATGGGTTCACGTTGGGGAATTAATTGCTGGATATCGAAATCTGAAATATGCTCCATTTTTACTTTTTTAGCTTGCATTTTAGAAGGCTATGGCTAATGCCGATATCATCAAAGGAATCAGCAACAATCATGCCTGACTGGTCGATCAACTCGAGCAGGTCATTTGAGTGATACATCTGGCTGCATCCATTGGCTATGTTTGTAAAGTAAAGCGATGTGGCATGCAGGCTGTAGGTGGAGGCTTCAAATTTCTGTCTGTCCCATAAAAGCTCCATGATGCAGAGGGATGTGTCAGCTTCCATGGCTTCCCTGCCGCGACGCAGTAACTCAGCGATATCCTCTTTAGAAAAACAGTCCAGGAACTGACTCATCCAGATCACATCCATTCCAGCGGGGAATTCTTTATCATGATCGAGCAGGTCCACAGGCAAACAGCTGATTCGATGTGATAAGCCTTCCCTTTCGATATTGATTTTTGCTTTTTCAAGCTGCCCTGGCAGATCCAGGATGGTGATATGCACATCTTCATCCCACCTTGCACAACGGATGGCAAATTTCCCTGTATTTCCTCCAACATCGAGGATGTGTTTTACTCCGGGAGTTATTATAAGGGGCAGTATTTCTGAAAAAGAATAGTCTGAGTAAAAATGATCAAAGTCAAGCCAGCTTTTCTGCGCCCGGGCCGGTAGCTGGCTGAGGCCCTCATAGACCGTAAGCCATTCACCAAAGGTCTTCAAGCCGGTGGGGCTACCACTGCGGATCGATTCGTCAAGGCTGAACATACCAAGGTAATTCACATCATGGGTGAAATTCATATTCACGTTTGTGAGCTCATCCTTAAGTATGTGCCACCCGGTTTTTGTGAGCATGAACCGGTCTTCTTCCACCAAAACAAGTTCCATACTCAGGCCTGCTTCCAGGAGAACCTTTACCCCATAAAGACTCAGGTTTAGTTCCCTGGCGATCTCTTCCATTTCGCTTCCTTCCTTCCGCCTGGAGCGAATCAGTTTCAGAATGCCAAGATCTCTCAGGGACCTTGCTGCCTGGAACATAATTGGGCCGAAAGCAATTTTCTGGGCATCGAATTTTGCCTGTAAGGCAGATTTGGTATCAGATCCGTGATTCAGTTTCATCATATTAATCTTTGATGGAAGTTTTTCCTGCCTTCAGTTCATCCTCCCAGAAAGGATAATAGTTAAACCACTGAAGGGGATAT
>JAOZLK010000080.1:0-4422 GCA_029934875.1 Bacteroidales bacterium
ATGATTATCAATATGCGCTGATTGAGGCTGTAAAGCAAAAAAACCTGGGGAATCTGTCAGAGGCGGTAAAGCTCTACAGATTGGTAATTAAGGAGAGGCCGGGTTGTGGGGTGGCTTATTATGAGGTGGGTGGAATTTATTTGATGTCGAACCAGGTAGATCTTGCCATTTCCAATCTTAAAGAGGCTTATGAGCTTGATCCTGGCAACAAATGGTATGTTCTGGCCTATCTGAATGCTTTGGATGCCGGTAAGCTCTACGACGAGATGGAGGTCATACTGAAAGAGAAGGTCAGTTCTGATCCTGGGG
This sequence comes from Bacteroidales bacterium, assembly GCA_029934875.1. Taxonomy (GTDB): domain Bacteria; phylum Bacteroidota; class Bacteroidia; order Bacteroidales. The sequence goes on from JAOZLK010000080.1 coordinate 310, forward strand.
AGGTTGAGTGGGAGTATCAGCTGGCCGCGGTCTATTTTAACCAGGATAAGCATAAAAAGGCCATTAAAACCCTTGAAAAGATAGAAAAGGAGAATGGCTTTAGTGAAAAGGTAACCCTTCTGAAAGCTTCCATTTATGAGAACGATGAGGAATATGACCTGGCACTACTTGAGCTTGAGAAGGTTCTGGCCCTTTTTCCCGAGGCTATTCAGTTCAGAATTGTAGCTGCGGAACTTTGCATGAAGGATGGGAGAGAAGATGACGCGGCCCAGTATTACCTGGAAATGCTTGAAATGGACAGCACAAATATTTTTGCCCTTACCAATCTTACGGATTATTACAGGAAGAAGGAGGATTATAAAAGTAGCTTCATGTATCTTTCTAAATCCTTTGCCAGTCCCATGGTCGATGCCAGAAGGAAAATGTCAATTCTATCCTTTTACCTGTCTGATGAAAAGTTCATTAACGACTATCCCGATGAACTTTCAAATCTTCTGGACGTGCTTATCGAGGTGCATCCCGAGGAGTATGATGCAAGGCTGATGGCCTCTGATTTTTATATTCAGAGAAGAGAGTATGACGAGGCTTACTGGAATTTAAGGGGCTATTTAGGAAAGGGAGGAAGCTCTTATCCCTTATATATGCAGGCAATTCTACTGGCCAATGCCGGCGGACTGAACAAGGAGTTGATTTCTGTTACAGGGGAGGCTATGGTGAATTACCCCGACAGCCTGGACATCAGGTTTTTCCGGGGAATCGGCTTTTATGAAGAGGCAGAATACCGGGCATTGCTGGATAATTTTGAGGGGGTCTCCATGGATGAATTTTCAACAGTCGATTATGCCTCGCAGGCGACCATGCTGATAGCTGAGGCCTACTACAGGCTGGATGAGCACGCAAAATCAGATTCTATCTTTGAATCCCTGATCGAGGATGATCCTGATAATTACATGGTATTGAATAATTATAGTTATTACCTGGCCGAGCGCGGGCTTAAGCTGGGCGAGGCAAAGAAATGGAGCCGGAAGGCCATTGATAACAACCCGGATAATGCCACTTTCCTGGACACCTATGCCTGGGTTCTTTACCGGAGCGGTGAGTTTGAAGAGGCTGAAAAGTATATCCTGAAGGCCCTGGATAAGGGTGGAAAGAACGATCCGGAAGTAAATGAACATGCGGGGGATATTCAGGCTGCATTAAATAGTAAGGAGATGGCCCTGGCCTATTACCAGAAGGCCATAATGGTTGGTGGAGACAGGCAAAACCTGGAACTTAAAATTGAAAACCTGGATAAATAGGGCGATGCTTAGGTTATTTCATATTGTATTGGTTTTGCTAGCGGTTTTGACCTTGACCCAGTGTGGAGTAAAACGCAAGGTTTCATCACCTGTCCCTGCCGAAAACACAAGTACGAAGGCAGGAATAGAGGGATTCACCGATTTATGCCAGGACTATGATAGCATAAATTCAATTTTGATTTCTAAGGCTGAAGCACTTTTTATAAGCAACAATGAACGCTATGAAGCTCTTGTAAGTATCTATGCTATAAGAGATTCGCTTATTTATATGTCGGTTGTAAATAGTGGTTTTGAGGTCATCAGGGCCTCAATTGACAGGGACAGCATCATGGTCATTGACCGCCTTAATAAGATTGTATATACTTCAGCGGTCAGGAAGAGGCTGGGTCATCAGAATCCGGTAGATTTTTACGATATACAAAACCTTGTTTCAAGGTATTATCTTTGTGATGAAATTGAAGAGGCAAGGGAGCTTGATTTTTCTCGCCTGGCCTTTCAATTTAACGAACCCTATATTAAAAAGAGTATCATATTGAACAGGCAAACTTTGTTAATGGATCGTTTTGAATTTGTCCATAGTGAAACAAAGAGCCATTTTCTGGGGGAAAGAACAGGTGGAGCTTTTAAAATCTATTCGAATTTTATTGCAGATGAGTTTGAAGTTGAAGCCAGGGGAGGAAGGCTTAGTTATAATGGGTCCATTGATGTGAAGATGCAGGTTAACAGGAGGAAATATACATTTGTGAATTTTTAATGCGCAAACAGATCTCCATAGCATTCATACTTTTGCTTACGGCAATGGCCCTGCAGGCACAGTCTAAGGAAGAGCTGCAGGCACAGAAGCAAAAGGCATTTGATGAGATAAAGCTGGCCCGGGAGTTAATGGAGAAGACAAGCAAGGAGCGGGTAGGATCGGTACAGCAGCTCAGTTTATTGCAGCGTGGGATTAATTCCAGGGCTAAACTCATTCAGGCGCTCGAAGGGGAAGTTAAATTAATTGAGGATCAGATACTTACCACAAGGACTGAAATAAAAAAGCTTGATGCTGAGTATGAGGTGAATAAGAAGGAGTATGCCCGCCTGATTTACTATGCATATCGAAATCATACTTCCTATGAAAAGTTGATGTACCTCCTTGCCAGTTCCTCCATTTCACAGTCCTATCAGCGCTATAAGTACATGAAATATATCAGTGAGTACAGGGTAAAGAAGGCCCAACAGATCGAGGTACTCAGGTCGGAACTTGAAAGAAAGAATGATGATCTGGAAGAGTTGCGAAGCGAGAAGCTTGATCTTATGGAGCTGAAAGATATGGAGCAGGAGAAGCTGATCGGGCAGCGTAGTCAAAAAGCGGAAATTGTTAAGGATTTGCGCAGACAGGAAGCCAGGCTTAAAAAGCAGATAGCTGAGAAGGAGCGGATAGCCAGGGAGCTTGAAGCCGAGATCCGCAAGATTATTGAAGAGGAAGCCCGAAAGTCAAGTTCCGGTAATATATATGGGGCTTTGACGCCCGAACAGGAGCTTGTAGGCAATGATTTCAGGAAGAATAAGGGCAAACTACCCTGGCCTGTTGATAAGGGTATTATTACGACAGGTTTTGGAAAGAATGAGTTTCCCGGGCTTGTTGGCTCCAGTGTTGTTAATAATGGTATAGACATTAACAGTGCACCGGGTACAAAGGTCCGGGCTGTGTTTGATGGTGAGGTTACCAAGGTACTGGCCATAAAAGGTGCGAATTACACTGTGCTGGTCAGGCATGGGCAGTTTCTTTCCGTTTATCTTAATCTTGTAAATGTGAGGGTCAAGGGAGGTGACAAGGTTCTCACCAAAGAGATTATGGGTGATGCTTTCACCGATCAGGAACATCAGGTTTCAATGGTTCATTTTGAGGTTTGGCAGGAGAAGACCTGTTTAAATCCGGAGGACTGGCTTAGCAAATAATTGAATTTTGGAACCTTTCCAATGGATCACCGTATATAAGAGGAGTCCATTGGAAATAGTTATGATAAAAGACCTAAATTTTCCTTCAGATATTGGTAATCTTCGACTGGTTGAGAAGGCAATTGATGAACTCTCGCTGGAACTGGATTTGAGTGATGAAGTTTACGGAAATGTGCTTGTAGCCACCATGGAAGCAACCAACAATGCAATCATTCATGGGAACCGCTCCAACCCGGAGAAGGAGGTGAAGATAAAAATGAAACTTGAGGACAAGGAATTAATGGTTCATATTGAGGACCAGGGGGAGGGTTTCGACCACATGAATATCCCCGATCCGACAGCTCCTGAAAATCTCGAAAAAATTAATGGAAGGGGGATTTTCCTTATGGAACGCCTTTCCGATGAAATCCTTTATATAGAGGAGGGCCGAATTGTTGAGCTTAAGTTCAAATTGTAGTGGCCATACAGTTTCATAGCCTTCAAATTAAATTCGATCTTAAGAATAAAAATCTCCATAAATCCTGGATCAAAAGGTGCATTGACGCCCATGGCAGGATTCCCGGTGTAATATCTTACATTTTTACCTCGAATCCCTCTTTAAGGGAGATGAACCGGGATTATTTAAACCACGACTATTTTACCGACGTGATCACCTTTGATTATTCCGAGGGTGATCTGGTCTCCGGTGATGTTTTTATCAGCATTGATCAGGTGCAAATTAATGCAGGATTCTACAATGAGCGCTTTGATGAAGAATTGAAAAGGGTAATGATTCATGGTGTTCTTCATCTCATTGGATTTGGCGACAAAACTGAGCAGGAAAAGGACCGGATGCGGAAAATGGAAAATGATGCACTACATTTGTGGCTGAAAG
>JAOZLK010000080.1:4522-11087 GCA_029934875.1 Bacteroidales bacterium
TACAGGCTCTTAAACCGCAGTAAGGGGCCCGCAATGTGGAGTCCGAGGGCTCAGTGCGACCGTACAGTCTTTACGCTGGAGTGGCGAAATGTTCTGGAGGATATTCCTCACCTGGAATTCTGGCAGGATAAGGTTAGCAGTTTGATTATCAAAGATACTGAGGTAAAGGGAGTTATAACCCTTATGGGTATTGAATTTAGATCGAAGAAGGTGATCCTCACTGCAGGAACCTTTATTAATGGTCTGATGCATGTTGGTGGAGTTAAGATGCAGGGTGGGCGTATGGGAGAACCACCGGCCTTTGGAATCAGTGAGCAATTAAGTGAGCACGGATTCGAAGTTGGTCGAATGAAAACAGGTACTCCCGCCAGGCTTGACGGAAGAAGTATTGATTTTGATAAGCTGCAGGAGCAGGCTGGAGAAACAGAAGGGAGAAAGTTTAGCTTTTTGAATTATGAAATAGATTATTCCTCCCACAGATCCTGCTATATAGCCTATACTAACCTGTCGGTTCATTCTGAGCTTGAGAAGGGCTTTGAAGAAAGCCCAATGTTTAACGGTACCATAGAAAGCATTGGTCCAAGGTACTGTCCGAGCATAGAGGATAAGATCGTTACTTTTGCCGATAAGCAGCAACACCAGTTATTTCTCGAGCCTGAGGGCTTGACTACCGTGGAGTATTATATTAATGGTTTTTCTTCCTCACTTCCCTGGGATGTGCAGTATAAGGCAATGCTGGAGATTGAAGGCCTGGAAAAAGTCAGGATGTTCAGACCTGGTTATGCCATAGAGTATGATTATTATCCTCCAACTCAATTACACCATACACTTGAGACCAAGAATTTAAGTAATCTGTATTTTGCAGGTCAGATAAACGGAACAACCGGTTATGAAGAGGCTGCCGCACAGGGCCTCATGGCGGGAATAAATGCCAGCCTTAAGATTGAAGGTGATCAGGAATTTGTTCTAGGCCGTGACCAGGCTTACATCGGGGTGTTGATTGATGATCTTGTGACAAAGGGAGTGGACGAGCCATACAGGATGTTTACTTCAAGGGCTGAATACAGAATCCTGCTCAGGCAGGATAATGCCGACGAGCGACTTACAGAATTGAGCTCAGGTATTGGCTTGGCCAGGGAGGAGAGAATTGAGCTCTTGAATGAAAAAAGAGCTATGATTAATACAATGCTGGAAGCATTGAGAAGTATTAGTATATCACCTTCAGAAATAAATGCTTTCCTGGAGAAGGTGGGCACCTCGCCTTTACGTCAGAAATTAAAGCTCTATGAACTTGCAAAAAGGCCACAGGTTACTTTGAAGGATTTGATAGGCTTGGTTCCGAAATTGATGGAGATTTCTCAGCAGTGTGGGAAGAGGGCGGAAGAGGTTCTTGAGTCGGTTGAAATCACAATTAAATATGAAGGTTATATAAACCGGGAGAGACAGATGGCCGATAAGATAAAGCGGCTGGAGAAAATAAAGCTCGATGAGTCCTTCGATTATGGGAAGCTAAAAAGTTTATCCACGGAGGCCAGACAAAAATTATCAAGGATCCAGCCTCGAAGTATTGGGCAGGCTTCGAGAATTTCCGGAGTATCACCAAGTGATATTAGTGTGCTTTTAATTTACATGGGTAGATAGTTCCACGTGGAACACTTCTTAAATTTTTTAAATAATGAGTCGGGAAGAACAAGTTAATTATCTTAAAGAAATCACTCGGTCCATTGTCGATTATCCTAAGGAAGGGATTATTTTTCGCGACCTGACTCCTGTTTTCCAGGACAAAAAAGGCATGGCCATTTTAACTGATCTGCTTTCGGCCAGCATGCTCAATGAAATTAAGAGGGGAGATGTGAATAAAATGGTGGCCGTGGAATCAAGAGGTTTTATTCTAGCTGGAGCCGTTTCGGGAAAGATCGGTGGTGGTGTTGTACTTGTTCGAAAGCCTGGAAAGCTTCCGGCAAAAACCAGGTCTGTTTCATATCTCCTGGAATATGGGGAAGATGTCCTGGAGATTCACGAGGATGCCATTGTTCCGGGAGAGGAGGTTGTTGTGATAGATGATCTTTTAGCTACCGGGGGTACTGCCGAGGCAGCCTGTAAGTTGGTGGAATCTTTGGGGGGCCTTGTACGGAAAATTTTATTCCTTGTGGAGCTACCCGATCTGGGCGGAAGAAAAAGACTGTTAAAATATGATGTAGAAGCAATTTTTGCCTTTGAAGGGGAATAATTCTTCTACTTGCATGCATTTTCTTTTATGGGTCTTTAGCTTTTTGGTCCCACGAATCAAATGAATCCGAGCGCTTTAGAACCAATTTTATCCATTCTTTTGACATTTTAAGCCCTTTAGAATCCCATATTTAGTATGTTAGTGGTATATGGCTTATAAATAAAGCTAAGTGACACAGTATAAAAATGCAAAAACACCTGCTTGATACACAATTGAAATCCTTACCAGAGGATCCGGGAGTTTATCAGTTTTTTGATAGCAAGGATGAGATTATTTATATAGGGAAAGCAAAAAATCTTAAGAAGAGGGTTTCCTCGTATTTCGGCAGAGTGAATTATGATTCTTTTAAGGTGAAGGTTCTGGTTGATCGCATTGTTGATTTGAAGTGGATTGTCGTTGAAAGTGAATCGGATGCTTTGCTATTAGAGAATAACCTTATTAAAAAGCATCAGCCCAGGTATAATATTTTGCTTAAGGATGATAAAACCTTTCCCTGGATCTGTATTAAAAACGAGCCCTTCCCCAGGATTTTTGCAACACGGACTGTTTTAAATGATGGCTCCCGTTATTATGGGCCCTATACTTCTGCCTATGCGGTAAAAGTTTTATTGAGTCTTATTCGGCAGATTTATCAATTGAGGAATTGCAAACTTGCTCTTTCGGACGAAAGTATTGCTCAGGCAAAATATAAGGTTTGCCTGGAATATCATCTGGGCAATTGCAAAGCTCCCTGTGTTGGAAAACAGGATGGGGCATCTTACGATGAAAGCATTGAGCAGATCAAAGCAATTATTGGCGGTAAGCTGAATGAAGTTATTGTATATCTGCGTGGGGAGATGAATAAGCATGCTGATGCATATCGCTATGAAGAAGCCAATTCGTTTAAGGAAAAAATCAAGATTCTTTCCCGTTACCAGGCAAAATCTACCATTGTAAATCCTGCGATACACAATGTTGATGTGTTCAGTATTGTGAGTGATGAGAAAGAGGCCTATGTCAATTTTCTGAAAGTAGTGAAGGGGGCTGTAATTCAGGCGCACACTGTTGAGTTAAAAAAGAAGCTGGATGAAGAGGATGAGGATCTTCTATCCTTTGTAATTGCCGATTTGCGCCAGCGTATTGAAAGTGATGCCAAAGAGATTATTACTCCCTTTGATGTAAATCATTTATTTCCTGATAACAAAATTACGGTTCCAAAGCGTGGGGAAAAGAGGAAACTTTTGGATTTATCCGAGCGAAATGCTAAGAGTTTTAGAATGGAGAAAAAGAAACGCCAGATTGCCTTAAAGGGCCAGACCTCCTCGCAACGTATTCTTTCAAGCTTACAGTTGGATCTGCGATTGTCTGAGCTGCCAATGCATATCGAGTGTTTTGATAATAGTAATTTCCAGGGATCTAATCCAGTGGCCGCCTGTGTTGTTTTCAAGAATGCTAAACCGTCAAAAAAGGAATATCGTCACTATCATATAAAAGGAGTCAAGGGGGCAGATGACTTTGCTTCGATGGAGGAGGTAGTATATCGGAGGTACAAACGACTAATGGAGGAGGGATCTTCAATCCCCCAACTTATCGTAGTTGATGGTGGAAAGGGACAGTTAAGTGCTGCTCTAAAAAGTCTGGAACGACTCGAATTGAGGGGAAGCATTGCCATCATTGGGATTGCAAAAAAACTAGAGGAAATATTTTTCCCAGGCGACTCTGTTCCGCTTTACATTGATAAAAGTTCAGAATCTCTAAAGCTCATTCAAAACCTCAGGAATGAAGCCCATAGGTTTGGTATCAATTTTCACAGACAATTAAGATCTGGTAAGATGTTAAAGTCGGCCCTGGAAGGGATACAGGGACTTGGGGACAAGTCCATAGAGCGTTTGTTTAAGAAATTCAAATCCATGGAAGGTATTTGCTCGGCAACTGAAGAGGATTTGGCTTCCGAAATAGGTAAGGCAAGAGCCCGTCTTATTAGAGAAAATTTTGCAAAGACGGAATAAGCTACTATTTTTTCCTGGCAACGGTATATTCAACCAGATCCTTTAATGATTTTCTTGCAGGAGTGTCAGGAAAGGAATCTAGTGTTTCGATTGCCTTCTGTTTGAATTCATGCATCTTTTCACTGGCATATTCGAGCCCTCCGTTTTCCTTAACAAAGCGAATTACCTCCTTAACCACCTCTTGACTTTTGTTTCCCTTGTTGATTTTTCGGATTATAGCCTTGCTTTGGCGTCTTTCGGACTGGTTCAGGGCATAGATGAGCGGCAGGGTGAACTTCTTCTCTTTAATATCATTCCCGGCAGGCTTTCCTATCAGGCCATTGTCCTGATAATCAAACAGATCGTCCTTTATTTGAAAGGCCATTCCTATGTTAATACCCATTTCATAAGCCTTATCAACGATTTCCTGACTGGCTCCCGATGCTCTGGCTCCGCTGGAGGTGCAGGAGGCAATAAGGGTGGCTGTTTTTTTCTGGATTACCTCGTAATAGGTCTCTATGTCGATGTTCAGACTTCTGGATTTCTGAAGTTGCAGGAGCTCACCTTCACTCATTTCCCGCGAAGCATTGGAAACAATTTCAAGCAGGTCATACTCCTTTTCCTGTACGGCGAGTATGAGCCCTTTTGCCAGAAGGAAGTCTCCAAGTAATACAGCAATTTTTGATTTCCAGATTGCTTTTACAGAAAAGGCACCTCTTCTTTCGTTTGAGTCATCCACTACATCGTCATGTACCAGTGTGGCTGTATGCATCAGTTCAATCAGTGAGGCTGCTGTGTAGCTGGAAGGTGTAATATCGCCTGTCAATTTGGATGTCAGAAAGACAAAGAGTGGTCGCATCTGCTTCCCTTTTCTTTTCAGAATATAGGCAGTTACCAGGTTGACAAGTGGGATATTGCTGGAAATGGAGTTCTTGAATCGCTTATTGAATTCTTTCATTTCCAGCCTGACAGGCTCGCGAATGTCCTCAAGTTTGATCATCTGTTCTGGAAGGAATGTTCAAAGGTAGAAAAATAAGCGAATTCGACGCCGGCATAAGAACATATTAAAAACCTTAAATATGACTATATTTGCATAAATCTTATAATTATTTTAGTTTTTCTCAGATTGTACCCATGGAGTTTACCGATTTAAAACCCGAAGAAATTATAAGAGCGGCCAACATGCTTAAGGCCATCTCACACCCCATGCGATTGGCCATATTAGGATACCTTAGCGATGGTAATAAGTTAAATGTAACCGAGATTCATGAGCTGCTTGGGATTGAGCAATCGAGTGCTTCACATCACCTTGGCATTCTTAAGGACAAGGGCATCCTGGCATCAGAAAGGCAGGGAAAGAATACACATTATTACCTAAAAAGAAAAAACCTGAGCCAATTGGTCAGCTGTATCAGCCAGTGCGCCTGTACCGACTAATAACTGTAAGATATATGGGTAAGATAAGGGTTACAAAAGAGTTTAGTTTTGAGATGGCCCATGCATTGTGGAATTATGATGGAGCATGCAGAAATATCCATGGCCACTCATACAGGTTATTTGTTACCATCAAAGGCACTCCTGTTTCTGATCCTGAGGACCCCAAATTTGGCATGGTCCTGGATTTTAAGGATTTAAAGCTTTTGGTAAAGGAACCCATTGTCGATTTTTTTGATCACTCACTGGTCTTGTACCAGGGTGCAGAAGGGGAGACCCTCTCCCAGTTAAGAAGCATGTACGAAAAGGTTTATCTATTTGATTTTCAGCCTACTTGTGAAAATCTTCTGCTCTATATAGTAGATAAGATCCGAAACTATTTGCCCTCATCCCTGGAACTCCATTCTGTAAAACTATATGAAACGGCCACCAGCTATGGTGAGTGGTGTTCGGATGATAACCATTAATAAGAAAGCGGAATGGAGAAAAGATTGTTTCTATTGGATGCTTATGCTCTGATTTTCAGGGCATATTATGCTTTTATTTCAAACCCGATGACCAATTCAAAGGGAATTCCAACCTCTACGGTCTTCGGCTTCACTCTTGCACTTGATGAGCTGCTGAGAAAGGAGAATCCCTCTCATATTGCTGTGGCCTTCGATCCACCCGGCCCCACATTCCGGAACGAAATGTATCCCCTGTACAAGGCCCATCGTGATGCTACCCCTGAAGATATTAAGAGTGCTATCCCTTATATTAAACGATTGTTGGAGGCCTTTAATATTCCTATTGTAGAAGTAAGCGGTTATGAAGCGGATGATGTGATTGGAACCCTTTCCAAGAGGGCAGAGAAGGACGGTTTTACAGTTTTTATGATGACTCCTGATAAGGATTTTGCCCAGCTGGTTTCAGATAATATTTTCATGTATAAACC
>JAOZLK010000565.1 GCA_029934875.1 Bacteroidales bacterium
CCAAGGCTGATCTCTGAGATCTCAAAGCCCGTTTTTCCTAATTTTCTGTAATTCAATGGTTTTTATTTAGGGTTTAACTGATTCAAAAAGCAAACATCTCCAATGATGTAGATGCAAGGCTACCCTTATAATCACGGCTTCCGGCAGTGACAAATACCGCCCCCACACACATAAAGGCCTGGGTTCCCCCCCTGCCATTTTCAAGACTGTCCCACTTCTCCCAGGCCCCGCGCTCTGTATCATAGGCTTCAACCTGTCTAAAAGCCTCCTCCTGATCGGGGCTTTCCCCACCAATCACCACTATGTGATCCATGATATTCACAGTTGCACAGGCTGCTCTTGGTGTAGGCAGGTTCTGCTCCTCTGGAAGACTGGACCACTTCCCCGAGGCTATATCATATACATCAACATCAGCTATGAGGGTACCTGAGTTATCCAGGCCACTGCCCGAGGGACTACTCCCGCCTGCAGCATAAATTTTTCCATTACAGATTCCTGCATGAAAATGCCCCCGGTTACGGGGTGCGTCAGCCAGTTTTTTCCACTTCCCTGTTTTAGGATCGTAGCGGTCAATCCAGCTGGTTATTTCAGTATCATACAGGTCGGTCACGCCACAGATCAGGTAGATTCTTTCGCGATAAACTGCCACTCCGGCCGAGCCCCGTTGCCTGTCCTCAGGGATAGGGTCTCCTCTTCTCCACTGGTCGGTTTCTGTATTATAGATATAGATATGTTCAAGCGGTTCTTCGTCGGGATACTCACCTGTAAAGGCTCCCAAAACCCAAATCTCATCCTCAATTCTAATGGCCTGGAAATGGTGCATCTCCACCGGGGGATAGGCACCCTGACTCCAGGTGCCGGTGGAAGGATCAAAGATATTCACGGGATGATGTCCCCTGCCTCCAATAAGGTAAAATTTTCCTTTGCAGGACATGAAACCATTATCCCTTCTTGCCTCTACCTCCCCGGAAGCCTCAACTATAGCCCATTCCTGTGCGAATAAAGATATGCTGCCTAAAGACAGGCATGCAAATAATAAAAAAGACCTGATTTGTTTATTTACTAAGCTCATCTCTTGAAAATACATCCTACCGAAGGTAAGAATTGCCCTTCAAGATCGTAAATAATTAGGAATTATTTAACAGCGGCTAATTCAGGCCTCCTTTGGTCACAATCACCACAACTCCGTTGGCACCCCTGGAACCATACATGGCAGCAGCACCATCTTTCAGAATAGTGATGCTCTTCATGTGGCAGGGAACTACAAAAGAGATATCCACTACCTCCATGCCATCAACCACATAGATAGCCTCATTGGATCCTTCAAGAGATTTTGTACCCCTTATAAAAACACCCATAGAACCGGACCCTGTATTTTGTACCTGAACACCTGAGAATTTACCCTGGATCAGGGATATAACATTGGTATAGTTGCAAAAATCGTTGTTTTCAAACTCAAGATTAGCCAGGGCATAGGTGAGCTGATCCTCTTTAATATAACCCATTCCTGTGGCAATTTCACGATTCGTAGGTGTATCCCTGAAGATGAGATTAATCTTAAATTCATGGTCATTCTTGCTTACCCTTACATTCATCGAAGCGAATACCTCACTCTTTATAACAATGACATCCTTCTCCTTGCAAACCAGCTGAAATTTCCCCTCTTCATTTGTGGTCACCGCTGTTTTTGCCTTTTTGGCTGTGACCTTAACATTTGCAACGGGATAACGGTTAAATGCAGTCAGCTCTCCTGTAACCACTCTTGTTTGGGGAAACACCTGCATGCAAAAAAACAGGGAAACCGTGATGAATAGGCTTTTTTTCATTGTTTTTGGTTTTAGAGGGTAAAAGTTCTACTCTAAATAAAGATGCATTAACGAAGATATACCCTATCCCTTAAGCACGCAAAATTTCAACAATCAAACGGATATGATCCGGAGTGGTTCCACAGCACCCCCCCACGATATTTGCTCCTGCAGCCACAAGCTCTTTCATCTGAGGAGCCATCTCCCCGGGCGATTCCGGAAAAACGGTCTCACCATCCCTGTATTGTGGTAGACCGGCATTGGCATGAACCAGGATGGGAATATCCACATCAATGGTCCTCATCTCCCGGACAACCTCAATCATCCCGGCCGTTCCGTTCCCACAATTGGCACCTACTACATTGGCACCTGCCTCCCTTGTCATCTCAAGGAACTCAGTTACTCCTGTACCCATCATGGTTCGGTATTCGCCTGTTTGGGTCCTCGAGAAAGTAAAGGTACAGGCCACATCAAGGTCAGTCACACTTTTTACAGCCTCAATGGTAATCCTGGCCTCTTCCAGGTCCGACATGGTCTCCAGCACGATACCATCCACACCTCCTGCAACAAGTCCGCGTACCTGCTCTCTCATCCCTTCAAGTAAGTCCTCCTCTGTGACTTCTCCCATCATCACCATTTTCCCCGTGGGACCTACGGAACCCAGAACCAGGGCTTGATCACCTGCAGCCTTCTTTGATATTTCCGCCGCAGCCCTGTTGAGCTCAAAGGTCTGGTTCTCCAGTCCGTAAGCAGCCAGTTTGAAGGGACTGCCTCCGAAACTGTTGGTCAGGATGATGTCTGCACCAGCATCCACGTAACTTTTTGCGATTTCGAGCACATCGGCCGGCCGTTCAATGTTCCACGATTCGGGACACTCCTGGACCTTTAATCCCTTCTGATGTAAAAATGTACCCCAGGCCCCGTCCGAAATCAGAACTCTGCCCTCTTCAATCTTATCTGTAAGCTTTCCCATATATCACTTTTATTTACATTATTTTTTATACTCCACCAGGAGAATGTCGTAGAAATCGAGCCCCTCCAGCCTCATCATCACATCTCCCCCCTTTACTGTCCTTAACTGGACGGGCTTGTCCGATCCCAGAAGGCTGACACGCTCCACCTCCTTCACAGGTCTGAAGCTGATGGTAAATCCAGGTAGAGAAACAGGCTGATGGAAGGCCTTACCCAGTTGTCCTGAATGATTCACAAGTCCGAACCATTCATAATTCCCCTGACGGTCCAGGCGGTGACTCATTTCCAGCAGTGGTAAGGCATCGGTGCTGATCGCAGATTTGTAGCCCAGCAGGGTATGAATGGCCGCCTGCATCAGCGCGCTGTGACCATAGTGCCTGGTGTGGTCATAAAGAGATCCTATGGGAAATGTGATCAGGGTAGATTTACCCTTCCCGTAGTCCATGGAAACCATTCCCGGGATATTTGTCACTTCAGTATAGTAGCATTTCTCCGGCGGACCAATCATGGCCGGAGGGATGTAGCCAAGATTCATGTTTGCCCCCTCCCTGGCCTCACATAATGCAATATCCTCCCACACATAAACCAGGTCAAGGTAGCTGAGCACATCGGTGCGAAGCAGGGATTTATCTTCCTCGAATATTCTGAAATAAGTTCCCTGG
>JAOZLK010000566.1 GCA_029934875.1 Bacteroidales bacterium
GTGATTGTTTTGTTCAGTTTGTTGACGGAGTGTTCCAAAGAAAGGATCATAAAGGTGAGCGATACAGTTGTCGATCATCAAACACTGGTATTGGGTGACAGCACCTACACCTCACAGCGCTTTCGGTTTGGAAGCAATATAAACGGGCAATCCTTTCAGCAAGACGCAATTATAACCCATAACGGGTGCCAATATGTTGGCTATTATGATGGCGAACGACACCTTTGTATTGCCCGTAGAAGCTTGCCTGATGGTTCCTGGGAAATCATTCGTTTTACAGACTATCTTTTTGAAGAGAATGATGCCCACAACACCATTTCGATTGGTATTTGTCCCGGGGATGGCACCATTCACCTGGCCTTCGATATGCATGCCCGTGAACTCCACTATCGTGTCTCTGAAAAAGGAGTAGCCTCACATCCTGAGAAAGTGAATTGGAGTACAGCGCTTTTTGGTACTGTGACAGATGAGCTTGAGCCGGGTATTCCCATAAGTTCAATTACCTATCCTCGCTTTATACAAACTCCCGATGGAGCGATGCAGTTGTGTTACCGGACAGGTGGATCTGGAAATGGGACGCGCATTTTATTGGATTACAATCCTCAGACAGCGCAATATGAAAATGCACGTTCTATTGATTCTGGCAAAGGCATTTTCAAAGACAAAATGGGCGAAAGTCAATCACGGAATTCATATCCAAATGGTTATACCTATGGACCCAATGGAAAATTGCATGCCACCTGGGTTTGGCGTGAATCGTCACAGGGCGCCAACCACGATTTGATGTATGCTTATTCTGAAGACCAGGGAATAACCTGGAATAATAATATGGGCGACGTGATAAAAGATCTACCCGGTATTAATACACCTGATATTACAGTCGTTGATATTTCGCGTGGTTACGGACTCATGAATACTCATGGACAAGTTGTTGATAGTAAGGGCAGGATCCATACGGTAGTGTGGCACTCTTCCGATGAATCGCTCAAAGACTTTGGAGTAGAACCATGGCAGGAGCAATGGGGTGTTGAAGGAGCTCGTCGATATCATCACTATTGGAGAGATAATAGGGGCGAATGGAGGCATAATGAGCTTCCGGGAGTGGCGGGCAACCGTCCAAAAGTGTTGGCCGATAAAAAGGATAACCTCTATTTGATTTTTGGTCGGGAGCCGGTCCTGGATAAAACTCAGACTGGCATTTATTTTGAAAAAGGTGATTTGGTAATTATGACTGCCAGAGCGGAAACCAACTGGACGGATTGGAACGTCATCCACACCGAACAAGGGTCTTTCATGAATGAGATGTTAGCTGATGTGCATCGTTGGAAAGATAGAGGCATCCTTTCGATCATGGTTGTTGAGAGTACTGAAAGGTACGAGCCAACTTCATTAAGGATTCTTGATTTTGCCTTTTTCTAATGAGATAATCTGTTTGAAGACCAGTCTCAAATTTCGTTTACACAGTAATCTTTCCATTTATAGCCTAATTGAATTTTGCGCAATGTTACGCTGATATTGATGCATATATGGAATATAGTAATGTCTGTCTAATAAGAACCGGACTGCATGGGAGCTCAGGAATTGTCAGTATTGAGAAGAGATATCCAGTTACAGAAAGTTTCACAATAGGAAACTTTGTTATATATTTGCGATAATACAATGAAAGTACACTTAATAAAAATTCAATCAATTAATAAGTTTGCACATGATAACATTCAAAGTAAGAAGTCTTTTGAAGTTTGGCTTTCTATTTTAAAAAGAGTGGATTGGGATAGCCCGCAAGATATTATGAATACATTTTGCAGTGCCGATATTCTTGGGAATAGTTCTAATCGGGTAGTATTCAATATCGGAGGTAATAAATACAGAATTATTTGCAAATATTATTTTGGGAAACAGAAAATTCACTTGTTTGTAAAATGGATTGGGACACATGCTTCATATTCTAAGCTATGCCAAAATAGAGAGCAATATTCGGTTGAATCTTTTTAAAGCTAAAAAACAGGTATATGGAAACGTTGAAATACACAATAATAAAAACCGAGGAATACTATACCAAATATTGTTCTATTTTGGAAAAACTGCTCCTGAAGGAGGATTCTGTTTTTGAGGATGAAATTGAATTACTAACTCTTCTTATTGAAAAGTGGGATAATGAACACAACACATTTAATGAGTTAAATCCTGTTGAACTTATTAAAAGTTTGATGGAGGAGAATAATCTTAAAGCGGTGGACTTAGTAAAGATACTTGGATTGTCAAAAGGAACAATTTCTAAAATCCTGAATTATCATAAGGGGTTGTCTAAAGAAACGATTCGTAGATTGTCTGAGCATTTTAAAGTTTCACAGGAGGCTTTTAACCGTCCTTATGAATTAGTAAACGAGGTTAACAGACATTTTCGAGATGCAAACCTCATGAATACGAAAAAAGACCTGGGGTCCACGATAGCTATGTAAATGCTCTTATCAATGATGCGGGGATGATACAATTCCCAGGTCAATTCGTATAAAAGACCTCCTCCAGTTGCATCCAGAATTCACCTTCCTCACGAGTGGGGCAGGGAATCTGGCAGCCATCAGTCAGTTTCCACCATTTCTGCATCACCTCGTGCTCAGCCATGGCCTCCATATCCTTGTCCAGGTCCTGACCTACATATTCGAAGTAGGCAAAGAGGTAGAATTTTCCCTCTTCGGGCTCTCCCAGGTGAATGGAATAATTCCTGATATTGCTTTGTTCTATTAGCTCCAGGATCTCAGGCCAGGTTTCGGCATGCAGCTTTTTGTATTCAGCCATTTTCTCAGGCTTGAGCCCTATGACAAAGCTATACCTTTCAGGAACTTTTTGGTCTGACTGACAGCCAGAGGAGAGCAGCAATGTTCCAAGGAGAATCAGGATGATGGTTTTAGCGGCTTGCACGAATTCAATTTTCATATTCTCATGATTATTGTGAAATAGACTTGATTTACATTGCTCTGTGATGATCGCATCATCCGAAATATATATATAACAGGATCATCATAACCAGCCCCACGAGTAACAAAAATATGAATAGGGCTGGGCGGCAACAAGAAAACAGGCAAGGGGATAGGTAATGTTATCCCTGGCTTTCTGGAGCAGATCCTCGTGTGGAATACCCTTGATCTCTTTTTCAGTCCAGTTAAAGCCCGGCCAGCCTTTCATAATCACAATCTGCCCCTGCATTCCGGCTTCCATCATGTTTTCCATATCGAGTGAGCCATCCAGTTTCCTTAGCCACCATTCAGAGTGCTGTGCATATACTTCATGAGCATCATACATCGGATAATCCAGGAAGGTGTTCCAGTAGTAGATTACTTTCAGATCCGGATTGATCTTTTTAAGCTTTGCGGCATCAGCTTCGATTCCCTTTTCAGTGGAACCGTGGACATTAATACCATGACCCTTTTCAAAACAGACA
>JAOZLK010000567.1 GCA_029934875.1 Bacteroidales bacterium
TGACCCATCCAGCAGACGCACCTGCATACCCTCAATTGGGAAACCTGCAAGCGGACCATTAAACATTGCATTTTTAAATCCCTTCTCAACAGAGGGGATAAAATCCCTGGGGATTCTCCCACCCCTTACTTCGTTAACAAACTCAAGCCCCTTATTCTCAGCTGAGGGACCAAGTACAATTTCAATATCTGCGAATTTACCACGTCCACCGGTCTGCTTCTTGAAGATTTCGCGATGCTTCACTTCAGAGCTAAGTGCCTCTTTGTAATTCACCTGCGGTGTACCCACATTGCACTCCACGTTGAATTCGCGCTTGAGACGATCCATAAGGATTTCCAGGTGCAGCTCGCCCATTCCGTTAATGGTGGTCTGACCGCTTTCCACATCACTGCGGATCTGGAAGGTAGGATCTTCCTCTGCAAGTTTATTCAGTGCAATACCCAGCTTATCGATGTCTGCCTGGGTCTTGGGCTCGATGGCAATTCCAATTACTGGCTCAGGAAAGTCGATAGATTCAAGAATCATGGGTTTACCCACAGAAGTGATGGTATCACCTGTCCTCAAATTTTTCAATCCAACCACAGCGCAAATATCACCAGCACCAATCTCCTTCTTGGGAAGCTGCTTGTTTGCATGCATCTGGTAGATGCGGCTGATGCGTTCCTTTTTGCTCGTACGGTTGTTAAAGGCCATGACGCCTTCTTCCAGTTTACCGGAGTAAACACGCACATAAGCCAGGCGACCTACAAAAGGATCAGTGGCAATCTTAAAGACAAGGCCTGTCATGGGCTCATCATTCCTGGGCTCCCTGGTAATCTCCTCTTCAGTTCTGGGATCAATTCCCTTAACCGCACCCACATCAATGGGACTGGGCAGAAGGTCGCAAATGGCATCCAGCATCCGCTGAATACCTTTATTTTTAAATGCGGAACCGCAAAGTACAGGAACAATTTCCATGTTGATGGTAGCCCTGCGTGCATATTCCATGAATTCTTCAACGGTAATGGAATCCCTGTCTTCGAGGAATTTGTTGAGAAGGGTATCGTCGGAGACACAAACGGCCTCTACAAGCTTCTCCCTCCACTCTTCCACTTCCGCGACCATTTCATCGGGAATCGCACAATACTCGTATTTCATGCCCATCTCGGCATCCTCTTTCCAAACGATGGCCTTCCTCTCGATGAGGTCGACGATGCCCTTGAAATTTTCTTCGCTTCCGATGGGTATTTGCATGGGTACGGGATTGGATCCCAGCTTTTCGGCAATCTCCTGGACCACACCAAAGTAATCTGAACCCACGCGGTCCATTTTATTAATAAAGGCCAGCCGGGGCACCTTGTACTTGTCTGCCTGGCGCCATACGGTCTCTGATTGGGGCTCTACTCCGCCCACGGCACAGAATACTGCCACAGCACCGTCAAGGACCCTCAACGAACGTTCAACTTCAACGGTGAAGTCAACGTGGCCAGGAGTATCAATGATATTAATCTTGAACTCGTGGTCGTTGTGTTTCCAAAAGGTGGTGGTGGCTGCTGATGTAATGGTGATACCGCGCTCTTGCTCTTGTACCATCCAATCCATTGTAGCGGCTCCGTCATGAACTTCACCGATGCGGTGGGTGATCCCAGTATAGAACAGAACACGTTCTGTGGTGGTAGTCTTCCCGGCATCGATGTGCGCCATGATCCCGATGTTTCTTGTATGTTTTAAATCTGGATTCATAAGTGTTGCACACTTACCTTGCAATAAATGCTATTTCAAAATATGTATTAGAACCTAAAGTGAGCGAAAGCCTTGTTGGCTTCGGCCATACGATGCGTGTCTTCTTTCTTTTTATAGGCAGCACCTTCGTTATTAAATGCTGCAATTACTTCCGCTGCGAGTTTCTCACTCATTGACTTTCCTGAACGCTTGCGGGCATAGAGAATAAGGGCTTTCATGGAAATAGAGATCTTACGATCAGGCCTGATCTCCATGGGAACCTGAAATGTTGCTCCACCCACTCTGCGGCTTTTCACCTCAACCTGGGGGGTAATGTTATCGAGTGCTGCCTTGAAAACTTCCACTGGAGTTTTTTCGACATCCTTGGTTTTCTCTTCAATAATATCCATGGCTCCGTAAAAGATGTCGTAGGACTTACTTTTCTTACCATCGATCATCAGGTTGTTTACGAACCTGGTTACATAGGAATCCTGGTACCTGGGATCAGGCAGAAGGATTCTCTTTTTTGGTTTTGTCTTCCTCATTGTATTTTATATCACAATCTTATGAGTACTGTACACGCCTAAACGCGCACTTCTATTTTTTCTTAGGTCTCTTTGTTCCGTACTTACTCCTACGCTGGGTCCGGCCTTCTACACCTGAGGTGTCGAGTGCACCACGAATGAGGTGATACCTTACACCTGGAAGATCTTTTACCCTGCCGCCCCTGATAAGCACAATGGAGTGCTCCTGGAGGTTATGACCTTCACCCGGAATATAGGCGTTCACCTCTTTCTGGTTGGTCAGTCTAACCCTTGCGACTTTACGCATTGCAGAGTTCGGCTTCTTAGGAGTGGTTGTGTACACACGCACACATACACCGCGCCTTTGTGGACATGAATCCAGAGCTGGAGCCTTGCTCTTATCGTTCAGTTTCTTACGGCCTTTACGAACTAATTGTTGAATCGTTGGCATATTATACTGTTCGTTATAATTTGTATTCGTCTGTTAATTTCGGATCGCAAAGGTAGGATTTTTTTCGAAAAAACAATAAAAATTTAATGAATAATGCTGTCCATCTTGCTCAAGTTCAGGATTCGCAGAATTCATAAGGGTTTCCGGATTCTCAAAGATTGTCCTTTTTATTCCTGAAAGCTTTGTAAACAGGTAAGGCTTATTTGGTGAAGGGCTCAGGAAGTGCAATTTCTCCCCTTCATAATTGGTCGAATTAGATAAAAATCCGGGGCTTGTGAGGGTATCAAAATCCAGATTCCCTCTTCCGGCCCCACTCCGCATTATATATAGTTCATGCTGAATGGTGCATCTGAAAAAAGAAAATTAAGGCAAGCTGTTTTCCCCTTATTTATCAATTGCTTGGAATCAAAATTTTATTACTTTTGCATGACTAAATCTCAGGCTGAAAATACAGAATACCAAACATAACTTATTGGATACTTTTTACTTAATAACTAATGAAGACATATTCAACTGACCAGATTAAAAACATTGTCCTTCTTGGAAACTCCGGATCGGGCAAAACCACCGTATGCGAAACCATGCTCTTTGAGGGTGGTGTGATTGACAGACGCGGAGATGTGATTGCCAAAACAAGCGTTTCGGACTATCACAAAATTGAACAGGACAACCAGACGTCCATGTACTCCACCGTGATGTACGCCGAATATAATGGTAAAAAGATCAATATACTTGATGTTCCCGGCGCTGACGATTTTGT
>JAOZLK010000568.1 GCA_029934875.1 Bacteroidales bacterium
GTATAGAATCGGGCGCCCACGTCCTGAAGGTCGAACAGCACCAGATCCAGGCCTTACATCTGTGCGGCAGAAGGTTTCTTATGACTTCCAAAGAGTGAATGCACAGGTATCCCTGTGAGCGGATCAAGGTGATCATCCAGGCTGACCCCGGCACCACGTTCTCCCCTGAACCCGTGCTCAGGACAGAAGAGCTTTTCGATCTGACCAGGGGCAATCCCTGAATTTAAAAGGGTATCCAGGAGGTGTACATCGCCGACCAGTGAGGTGTGGTTTGCGACCAGGGCAAAAACCTTGTCACCGATCAGGGGAAGATAGAGCTCCGTTCGCTCCGCGCCTGTTGTCACCTTCCGATCAGCACCGCACTGAGCTATGGAAAGGCTTGTTAAGAGGGCCAATGCAAAAGAAAATAGGATGGAAATCTTCATGGATTTTTTGATCAAGGTTTCTTTCAATTGTCAAACATTTGGTAAAGATAACTACATTTGAATCCAGAACCCAGAATCATTGAATACCGAACTGTTTATCGCGCGCCGGATCATCGGCAGGAAGGAGGGACGCAGAAGCTTTTCCGCCTCCATTGTTGCCATTGCAACCTTTGGTATTGCCCTTGGACTGACCGTGATGATTGTGGCTGTAGCCATTATTACCGGATTTAAGAGGGACATCTCAGCAAAGGTATGCGGATTTGGTGCCCACATCCAAATCCTGAACCTTGACTCAAACCTTTCCTATGAAACCTTACCCGTTCCCTCTGAACTGGAATGCCTGGACAGGGTTGCTGAGCTGGATGGGATTCGAAATATTCAGGCCTTTGCCATAAAGGCGGGAATTATAAAAACCGGTGAGGAAATCCATGGCGCGGTTCTGAAAGGTTTCGATGACCAGTATGACGGGATTTTCATTGAATAAAACATGAGCGTGGGGAAAATACTCAGTCTAAGCGACTCGGTACGATCCAGGTCTGTTGTTCTCTCCCGTCAAACGGCCGATTTGCTGAAACTGGGACTTGGAGATAAATTTACCATGTACTTCATACAGGAGCCTCCCCGAGCCTATACTTTTACCATAGATGGTATTTACAGTACCAGCCTGGAGGAATTTGACCGGCTCTACATATACGCTGATATACAACAGGTTCAAAGGCTGAATAACTGGCACAAAGGTGAGGTAAGCGGGCATGAAGTTTTGCTGGATGATATGAAAGGCCTGGAGGAGAAGGCCGTTAGAATAAGAGAAGTGGTGGGCTTTGATTTTCTTGATGACGGAAGCCGGCTAAGGGTGGAGACTATCCAGGAGAAATATACCCAAATCTTTGACTGGCTCAACCTGCAGGATCTCAATGTGGTGGTGCTTATTATTCTGATGCTGGTGGTGGCGGGATTTAACATGATATCCGGACTATTGATCCTGATCCTGGAACGGACCAACATGATTGGGATTTTAAAAGGGCTCGGAACTACCAACCTGTCCATTCGAAAGATATTCCTCTATCAATCGGCATACCTGACCCTGATAGGATTGGCCTGGGGAAACCTGATAGGCCTTGGCCTTTGCCTTGCACAAAAGCACTTCAATTTAATTCCTCTGGACCCAAGTTCCTACTACCTGGATACCGTACCCATCAACCTGAGCCTGGTTCATATCCTCTTATTGAACCTGGGGACCATGCTTATCACTATCCTTTTCCTTCTGCTGCCCTCCATGATCATCGCCCGGATCTCACCGGACAAAAGCATCAGGTTCGGCTAATGAAGAGACTATCTTTCAAAGATGACTTAAGAAGAGCACTCCTGGAACCACTTCCCGGTGCCTTAGGACAGGAGGGAATGGCCCCCGGGTTCAGGGGAGAGATATCTTCCCAGGGGGAGCCAGTATCTGCAGCAGTGATGATCCTGCTGTTTCCCCACAAGGATGACACAGCTGTGGTATTTATAAAGCGAAATACCTACAATGGCCCACACAGTGCACAGGTAAGCTTTCCCGGCGGAGCATGGGAACCCGGTGATACATCTCTGGAAGAAACTGCAATAAGGGAGACCCGGGAGGAACTGGGTATTAGCAAGGAAATCAAAATGCTGGGATCCCTGACCGGGCTTCATATCCCGGTCAGTAATTTCATGGTTACCCCCTTTGCCGGATGGATGGATGAGCGCCCGCATTTTCAACCCGATCCCACAGAGGTCCAATATCTTATTGAAACCAGCCTCTCGGTATTATTTAATCCCTCAAATGTCCTTTCTGACATATGGGAGCAGCATGAGCGGACCATTGTGGCGCCCTACTACCGTGTTGGGAAGGAGAAAATATGGGGAGCTACTGCGATGATGCTCTGTGAATTTCTTCTAGTGGCTTCCAGGATGCAAAAGCATCGTTAGAAATGATATTTTTATAATGCTCGTAACGTTCAAGAATTTCACGAACATATTTGTAAGTCTCTATTCCCCTGGCATAACCATATTTAACTACGGGATCTGAATAGAAATCAGGATCGGACTTCTTCAACAGCCATTCTTCCACATTCCCAATCCAGGTATCCGGATCATCGCCATTTTTTTTAGCCAGCCTGCGAGCATCCTGTATATGGCCATAGCCAATATTATAGGATGCCAGAATAAACTTAATCCGCTCTTCTTCTTCAGGAATTTCATCCACAAAACGTTCATTAAGCCATTTGATAAACTTAATACCGGCCTTTACATGTTCCCTGGGAGGAGATTCCATGGTGACCCCGTAATTCAATGCAGTTCCAGGCATCAGCTGCATCAAACCCATAGCTCCTGCCCAGGAAACGGCCTCGGGATTAAAGCGGGACTCCTGGTACATCATGGAGGCCAGCAGACGCCAATCCCAATCGATCAGTTCACACTCCTCCTTCATTATATTATCAAACTTCGAGATCTTTCCACTGCTCAGGGCATAGTGTTCGCTGTGAATATTTCTATAGGTATGCCTGTTCCGAAAGTATTTACTATAGAGTAAGGAATATTTCGTGGTATTTTTAAACTCGCTGATCCAAAGATCGATTTCAGCTTTCAGACTGTCCGAATCCAGATTCACCGCCCAGGCCACATATTGAGGAAAGGAAACCGCAGTATTAACATCAAGCTGGGGGAAGTAGGTCGCATTCACAAGACCCACATTCTCATCACAAATTGTATAGTCAATTTCGCCCAGGGCAACCCTTTGAATAAGTTGTTCGGCCTCAAGCTGGATCTCATTAATCTGGATATCACCTCCTATATCATTGGAAAGGGTCCTCAATCGCCTGGCATATACTGAGCCGGCCTGAACATATACGGTTTTTCCCGCCAGGTTCAGCTGGTTGCGTAATACATTGCTCTCAAGCTGCTTTGTATTCATGTCTTTCCAATGATCGGGCTTCCTCTGAACAAGAACCTGCCTGGTCTGCAGCAAGGGCGAAGTAAAATGCAC
>JAOZLK010000569.1 GCA_029934875.1 Bacteroidales bacterium
GTGGTATGACTGAAATTGCTCTGATCGTGGAGGATGGCGGTGACAGAATTAATGCCGATCATGGTAATTGGGCAAACGCCCGGTTTTTGAAAACAAATGAGTAGTTTAATAGACCTGGATTGATAATCTTAAGTAGGGTTTGATTAAAATCCAATCCTAACTTAGGAACGAACTGGTGTTGGGAGTCAGAAAATTTCAAAGAGTCTTGTTCATATTAAATTACTAAGCTGGTTCTTCATAAATAAATCTGATCAAATTCTTAACGGATGAGCAAATGAACATGGACAACTTTTTTACTTTCGGATAGTTTAGAATAAATTTAAATTGTGTAAGATCCTTTGCTCATGAACTTCAAAATATTGAAGTTCAATTTAGACTATGTGGGATGTTTTTTCACAGATAGGGTTTTGGATAGTCACAGGTTCGTTACAAATTTTAGCTATTCTAGCAAGGAAAAGAAAAATGAATTATAAGTATTTAATACTAATAGCATTTGCAACACTGTTTGTTTCATGTAGCAAAGATGATGTGTCGTCCGATAGATTGAGAGCTTCATTCCTGAATCCACCGCATCAGGCCAAACCATGGGTGTACTGGATAAATATGGATGGTCACTTTACCAAAGAAGGTATTACAGCTGATTTGGAATCGATGAAGGAAGTAGGGATAGGATGTATGATCCATATGGATGTAGATGTTGGGGTGCCACGTGGTGATGTGCCTTTTATGAGCGAAAAGTGGCAGGAGAATTTCAAGCATACCGTCCTGGAATGCGAGCGACTAGGGCTCGAATTTACCACCATTACCGGGCCAGGTTGGACGGGTACGGGAGGACCATGGATCAAAGTAAGCCAGTCAATGCAACATTTGGTCCCGGTAAGTGTCAATGCAAAGGGACCTTCTGTATTCAACCAGGTATTGCCTAAGCCTAAGCCACGCGTATCGCCCTATCATTTAAATCAGACGCCAGAAATGCAGGAAGAGCTTGCTAATTTTTACGAAGATGTTGCACTTTATGCCTTTCCTATCTGTGATTCACTTTTAGCTGGTATTGATGAAAAAGCTTTGTTTATTCGCAATCCCTATACATCTATGGAGGGTGTCAGAGCCTACCTGCCCTCTTCAGTTAGCTATACTGAATTGGATTCGTCTAAAGTAATTGATCCCAATGAGATCATCGATCTGACCGACCATCTTCAGCCGGATGGTCGCCTAGAGTGGGAAGTGCCAGCCGGAGAATGGACGATTTTGCGTATGGGCCGACGTTCAACGGGTGCTAATGGAAGGCCAGCCCCTTTGGCCGGACTAGGGTTCGAGAGCGATAAATTCGACAAGGAAGCCTTAGAATCTCATTTTGAAGCTTATTTTGATCCCCTTTTAAAAAGAATTGGCTCACGTCCAAAAGATCGTTCTTCTGGATTTACAGGACTAGATGCTGACAGCTGGGAAATGAGCTCACAGAATTGGACACCAAAGTTTCGGGAGTTGTTTGAAAAAATATGCGGCTATGATCCATGGCGCTACTTCCCTGCATATTCTGGACGTGTAGTGGGGAGTCGGGAGTTAACCGAACGTTTTCTCTGGGATGTTCGCATGGTCAGCCAGGAGTTGATATTAGAAAATCACATCGGGCACATGAAAAAGCTCTGTCAAGGACGCGGTCTGAAACTGTCTATTGAACCTTACGATATGAATCCAACCAATGACCTGGATCTTGGCTCCTATGCAGATATCCCCATGGGAGAGTTCTGGCGCAATACCTTCAATTCGGCATGGAGTTGTATAGAAGCTGCTTCTATAGGGCACATTATGGGTAAATCTATTGTAGCGGCAGAAGCATTTACAGCTGAAAAAACCAATTGGAAGGAAACACCATGGACACTGAAAAATCAAGGCGACTGGGCTTTCGCTATAGGGATAAATCGTTTTGTTACGGTAAGTTTCTCGCATCAGCCTTGGTTGAATAAAGCACCTGGCATGATGTTTTCGATGTACGGATTGCACTGGGAACGGACACAAACATTTTGGCCATTACTTGGTAACTATAATCAATACCTGGCGCGTTGTTCTCATATGCTGCAACAGGGAGTAACTATTTCGGATATTTTGTACCTGACGCCCGAAGGTGCTCCGCATGTTTTTAGAGCGCCTCACAGTGCTATGGAAAACCCAGATGGCAGGCTGCCGGACAAAAAGGGTTATGGATTTGATGGCTGTTCTCCACGAATATTGATGAAAAGAGCAGAGGTTAAAGATGGTTTAATCACTTTCCCTGGGGGTAGCTCCTACAGAGTGCTGGTTCTGCCGGAGTATAAAACCATGACACTACAATTGCTGGAAAAAATCAAAGAATTAGTTAAAGCAGGAGCCACTGTTATAGGATCCCCTTCTTTGAAATCACCCAGTCTTGTGGATTATCCAGATTGTGACCAAAAACTTAAATCATTAGCTACAGAACTATGGGGAGGTCTTGAAGCACCGGATAAATTTATAAGTCGCAGTTATGGTTTGGGAAGCATCTTTTGGGGAGGTGTTTCTTCAGAAGGACTTTATCCTGACTATTCCATTACTGCCTCAGTACTCAAAAAACTGGGAATTAATGAAGATTTTAAAGCTTCAGATAGCATACGTTATGCCCACCGTCAAACCAAAGACAGGGATATTTATTTTCTTTCTAATAAGTCAAAAAAAAGGATAGAAGCAAAGTGCCAATTCAGGATAGGAAAAGGGCAACCGGAATTGTGGGATCCCGTGACTGGAACAAGCCGCCCGCTACCACAATTTAAACAAGATAAAGGTATCACAACTATTCCATTGCAGTTTGTTGCCCATCAGAGCTTCTTTGTGGTTTTCCCACGCAAAGTTTCCGCAAAAGAGCAAAGCTCAGCGGGTACTGTAAACTTTCCCAAAACTTCAATGCTAAGTGAGTTACAAGGTGCATGGGAAGTTAGATTTGAGCCAAAGTGGGGTGGACCTGAAAAAATCACTTTCGATACACTTTATGACTGGAGCAAAAGCGACGATGACGGTATTAAATATTACTCCGGTATTTCTACCTATTACAAAAGTTTTGTTTTGCCGGAGTCGTTAACAACAGATTCGCCTATTTATCTGAGTATTGGAAAGGTTCATGAACTGGCACGGATTAGACTTAACGGGAAAGATCTTGAGGTGATATGGTGTGCACCCTGGCAGGTTGATATCTCTCGTGCATTAAAGGCAGGAGATAACTACCTTGAAATTGATGTAGCCAATTTATGGCCAAACCGATTGATTGGAGATGCTGCCTTACCACAACAGCAACAACTCACCTGGACCATTCTCGACAATCCTTATAAAGCAGATCATACATTGCTTCCATCGGGGTTGTTGGGGCCTGTTAAGATATTGAAAATGGAGGAATTATAATTTTTGATTTAAATAAAAAAT
>JAOZLK010000081.1 GCA_029934875.1 Bacteroidales bacterium
GTCAGGAACAAATCGATGATATTCTGATTCTGGGAGTTGAACTCTCCAAATATCCACTATAGGTCTTCTTTTGAGGACCCTGCATTGCCGGGGGGGGCACTATAGGGATCATTAGGTGGGTATAAAAGAAAAAGTGCCGAGTGGAGGGAATATCAGCGCATGAAAAAACCGGAGTGGTGGGCTCCGGTTCTATCAATAAATTATAATGCTCTTTAATTGTTAGGCCAATCAGCCCAAATACTACAGTGACCAGCAAGGTCAGTCTGAGTTATTTCCCTTCGTGCTACGGAATATGCGCTATTCATCAGTGCAGCCGGAGCAAAATGAAGCATACCATTTTTTGTAATAAAAGCTTTGCCAAAGTGTCCCTGGCTGAGGCCATGACCTACTTCATGGAGCACGACAGTTTCAAAATCATAAATTCCGTTGAACAAGACGTCATCTGGAGCGTCCTGCCAATTGAATCCATCATTTATGTAAACTTCTCTAAAGGCGACATCATTCTTTCCGTCATTGTTGATGTCTGTTGGGACACCATCACTGGTCCAAATGAATGTGAATGTTACTCCCAGGATGGATGTTCCACCGCCTGGTCCCCCAATAGCATCAAAAAATACTGCGGGGAGTATGCCTCCATGTGTTATACCCCCTGCCAAATATCCTGCGTATCCTCCAAAGCCTTCAAGGTACTGAACAAAACCTACATCAAATGGAATTAGTCCCCAAAGTGGAATATCTAGACCTGACGAACATTTATTATTATCCCAGGTGTTCATAGCATTGACAATTGCATTGTATGTATCTACTTCTGTCATGCCTGAAGTCGTCCCTAATTCTGTTCCATCAATAATATAAGGCACATCAATCCCAGTACCATTCCTGGAATCATTGGGTACAAAATCTGAGCTAAGTTTTTTATTCCCCATATCCTTGAAAATGATAGTTATACCTTGGTGCTGCTCAGCACCAAGAGTTTCCATCTTTTCAAGTTGGATGCCGTGTTCGACAAGAGATTCATTAATGGACTCCCACCAGTTATCAACACCTGCCGCTTTTAGGGTACTTGATTCTTCCTGAATGTCCAAATTAACTTTGATGAGACTCTGCTCCATTTCATTACTAAATTTAATGGAGGGCGGATCGATTTCTTTTTTCTCACAAGCAGTTACGCCTAGAATGAGAAGTACAGCCACTACAATACTTTTCACTTTCATAGTAAATGATTTTAAGGTTAGACTATATTAAAGACGTATAAGTCAAGTATTTTGTTGATATTTAACGGCTTAATTGAAAACTCCCAGCGTTAACCGGGGGCTTGAAGATTCATTTCTAACACCCTAAAGAACCAGCCAATCATCAAATTCTATTCTTTCACTTGCCCCCAATTTTTTAAGTTCATCCCTTATGGGTTGTAGCTTCTCCATTTTGGATCGTCCCAGGTCATTTAACGTATCATCTTCATTAAAGTGTTTATCCCTGTATTCCTCAGATTCAAATTGGTAAAGTATTCCGAGTTTATTTGTATTCTCCCCCCTGACACTTCGAAGGATAAACAATTGTACTCCTGTTACTTTTGCATTCTGACGTATGGCATGCAATTTGCCTATGCAGACGAACAGATGCTGTAAAATGTTATCGGAATGATTAAAAGAAATTTACAAATCCAACTCAACAAGTGGAAAGACTCAACAACAAATCTCCCATTAATCCTGAGATAACAATCTTTCACCGTCCCCTATTAAATGGTCATTTCTTAACCGGTATGTCATACCAGAATTTATAAGTGTAAAGATCTCTCTATTGGAAGTGTTATCTTGTCCTAAATGTTTTAAGCTATCTGAAAGTTATTTGGTCCGCTGGGATTCATAGATAACTCCTTTTAGAAATTTAACTTTATATATTAGATTTGGTTTAAAAAGCATGAGGGTTATTGTAACAGGAGCCACTGGAATGGTGGGTAAAGGGGTGCTCCTGGAGTGCCTGGATCATTCTGAAATCGTGGAGGTATTATCCATCTCCAGGAAAACATGCGGGATCAGTCATCCTAAATTGAAGGAGCTGATTCACAGGGATTTCTCTGAATTTGCCTCGGTAGCAGAGGAGCTCAAAGGCTATTCTGCCTGTTATGCCTGCATGGGAGTTAGCTCTGCCGGGATGAAGGAAGAGCAATATACACAGATGACCTATGGTTTTACCCTGGCCCTCGCCAATGAGCTGCTGAAGATAGATCCTGGGATGACCTTTAACTATGTATCCGGAATGGGAACAGATTCCAGCGAAAAAGGGAGGAGTATGTGGGCCCGGGTAAAGGGGAAGACCGAGAATGACCTTTTAAACCTGGGATTTAAACAGGCCTATGTGTTCAGACCCGGCGGAATCATCCCTGAACGGGGAGTAGGACCCAGTAGCAAACTTTACCGTGTCCTGATCAACAACCTGAAATGGCTGCTGAAGCTTATGAAAAGGCTGGCACCAGATAAAATAGTGGATACCGCACAGATTGGTCTGGCCATGATCCATGTGACCCAAAAGGGCTATGATAAAAAGGTGCTTACTCCTAAAGATATCCAGATCCTTGCCTAAACTACTATGCTAATATGATGCTTATCTTCTTCTCTTTCTGCTTTAGGCGTGTAAGTCAGTTAGTTACATTAGCTGTTCTGCTTCTGGGTATACTGAACCCATTCAATTTTGTGCAGGCTCAGCAAACAAAGACTTCGTTGCAGAATACTGCTTTTTCAGAAGCGGTGGTTCAGTGGAACAAGGATATGCCATTCCCGGAGGATATTAAAATGGGTGCATCCAATCGGATGGGTAAAAATGAATTCTTTTCTGCGCTTCGAAGCACATTCGACATGCCGGAACAGATTCAATTTGTTCCCGACAGGGAGCAGCCTGGTCCCGTGGGGAATACTCATATTCGTTATAAACTTCATTACAAAGGCTTGGAGTTGAGCCAGACCCAGTATATGCTGCACCTGAATGAAGACAGGGTTATACATGCCCACGGACGGCTGGTGGACCTTAAGGATGTGAGTGTTACTCCCTCCCTGAGTAAGCAGGAAGCATTTGAGTTTGCCCGCGCTCACCTGGGAATTTCGCAGTACGATGCAAAAGGAAAATCTCAACTGCATTCCATTTTGAATTCAGGATATGGATCGCAGAAGGCCGATGGCAGGCTACTCCTTTCAGCCGGATTATCTGAGAAAAAAGGAGAGAATTACAGGCTGGTATACCGCTTCGATGTAATCCTGTCCGATCCGGCAGAGCGCTACGATGTGGATATCGATGCGCATAGTGGGAACCTTGTCGGGAAATACCCTACTCTGTTTCATGAAAACTACCCCACAAAAGGACACAGCACTTATAATGAAACGGTGGACATTATTGTATCGGATAGCCTGGCATTGAGCGAAGAGCTCCATCCCGGGGATCACTGGCAACTGAACGAGTGGAGTGCTTATGGGGATGAGGGAAAAAGCTGGTGGATTTCAGATACTGCTGCTTTCTCCCCCGGTGGATATGACAACAACTGGCACGAGGCATTAACGACTGATGTGATCATTCTGTCCGGGTCCAGGCCCGTCCTTGAATTTGTCCACAGGTATAAGCTTGAATTGCCGGATGGAGCTTCCGAAAACGATGAGCGGTATGACGGATGGGATGGAATAAACATCCGAATTAGTCTGGATGGTGGCAATACCTGGGATGTCCTTACCAATCCCGAACCTGCCTATACCAGCACAAGCCTTTGGAGCTTTGGAGAAATCTATGGCCAGGGACCGGGCATTCCTGGATGGGCCGGCATAGAGGAAGAATGGACGCAGGTAAGCTGTGATCTATCAGAATACCAGGGAAAAACTGTAATGATTCGTTTCGAATTTGCCTCTGATGCAGGATATTCCAGCTGGGATGACCATACACTCTTCGCCTGGCAAATTGATGAAATTTTTGTGCGCAGTGACAATGGGGTTCACTTTAGCAATAATGGCCATAGTGACAACATCAACTCTAAAAGTCTTTTTGCCTTGCTTGGTTCAATAGAAGGAAAATACCGCTTGCGGGAAACCTCGCGAGGTAAGGGTATTGTTACTTTGAATGCCAGTAGCGGAGAAGGATTTCCCACTTATGTGGATTACGTGCAGGACGAGCTTCCCTTCACAAATGAAGAGAATAAGGTGGGTGTTGGGGTGCACTGGGCTACTGAAAAAACCTATGACTTCTTTTTCGAGACCTTTGGTCGCAATAGTTTTGACGACAAGGGGGGAGCCATTATATCCTTCGCCGACTGGAATGAAGAAGACGAACAAAATAACGCATCCTGGTCGGGAGGTTTTGCCAGATATGGTGCAGGTGGTGGGGACAACATCGGATCCTGGGGAACCCTCGATGTGGTCGGTCATGAGATTTCGCATGGGGTCACCCAGCATTCCGCAAATCTTGTCTACCAGGGTGAGTCCGGAGCACTCAATGAATCGTTCAGTGATATATTCGGGACGGCAATTGAATTTTATGTTGAAGGAAAGGTGATTGGTGATTGGCTGATCGGAGAGGATTTATTTTTGGTTTCAGGTGCTTTACGGTCCATGGAGAACCCGAGGGAATATTCAGATCCGGATTCCTACCAGGGTTTCAACTGGATCAATGTGGAGGAAGAAAATGATCACGGAGGAGTTCACACCAACAGTGGCGTACAAAATCATTGGTTCTACCTGCTCAGTGAAGGGGGATCTGGGATGAATGATGATTCTTTTCCTTACAATGTATCCGGAATCGGTCTGGACGATGCCACTGCTATCGCCTATAGAAATTTGACGCTCTATTTAATGCCTGACTCAAAGTACCACGATGCGGCTCTCTATTCCATTCAATCTGCCATGGATCTTTACGGTCAGGATTCTCCACAGGTACAATCAAGCCTGGATGCCTGGGATGCTGTGGGGATTTATCTTTATCCCAGGCTGGTGAGCAGTGCTTCCAGGCTGAATTTTCATACCCGGGCAGGTGGGACCGATTCCCTTATCATCGCTTTACAGAACGAAGGAACTGAACCGCTCCTCATTAATAATTTTCAATTGAGTAGTTCGGGGAGCTTTTCGATCAATACGGATCATATACTGCCCCTGGAATTAGGCCCTTCTGAGCAGGTAAATCTGGGAGTGAAATTTAGTCCTGCCCATGAAGGCAGCTATGAAGATTCCTTAATCATATCGAGCACCGATGCCAGAGATTCTTTAATGCTTATCAAGCTTTTCGGCATGGGACTTGAATCTACCACCAGTCTGCCAGGCAAGATGGAAACCCAGTCTGCAGAGTTAGTAGCCTATCCCAATCCATTTACAGATCAGTTGATGATCCGATTCAAACTTCCTTCAAGTGAATTTATCACTCTTGAAATTCTGGATATTACAGGGAGAATGGTTTATTCCTCCTCGTGGAATGCGCTACCTGAGGAAACACATGAAATATGGTGGAACGATATGCCCCGGGGGCATACCCGCTTCGGAAGCGGACTCTACATGCTTAAACTACGCACCAGCCACCAGGTACTTACTACAAAGGTCCTTAAAAAGTAGCCAGGGAAGTAATTATTGGAATTTCGTATATTTATCATGCTGTACATCCCAACATGTTATGCTATGAAAATCCTAAACCTCGGTTTCAAACTTTTTCTGTCAGTAATAATGATTCTTGGCGTATCATCCTGCGAGGAAAAGCCGGATGATCTAATCATTCACAAGGAGAATATAAGTGGCTTTGTGCAGAAAGGTCCCTACTTGATTGGGACATCCCTGAATCTTTCTGAATTAAATTCAGATCTCAGCCAGACCGGAAAAATATTCACGACGAACATCAGCAATAACCAGGGTGCGTTTGAGATCAGCAATATCGATCTTGCCTCGAACTATGTAGAGATCACCGCTGGTGGATTCTATTTTAACGAGGTCAGGGGTGAAAACTCCACGGCCCAACTGACCCTTTCTGCCGTTTCTGACATCCTTGATAAGTCCCACCTTAATGTAAATGTGTTATCCCACCTGGAAAAGGACAGGCTGCTTCACCTGGTCTCATCCGGCACTTCTTTTGCTGATGCCAAAATTCAGGCTCAGAGAGAAATACTGAAGGTATTCACATTTGAGAAAAGCGATATTGCAAATTCCGAATTGCTCAACATTGCCGAAGGGGGTGAGGACAATGCCATTCTTCTGGCGGTTTCGGTAATCCTCCAGGGTCACTTAAACGTGGCGGATATGTCTGAACTGATCGGTATGATGAATTCAGACCTGAAAGAGGACGGTGTCCTCGATAATCCTTCTATCGGAACCAGCCTGATCAATAATGCCAGGCTTGCAAACCTCGAAGACGTAAGGACAAACCTCGAGGAGCAATATGCTGAACTCGATGTGGATGCAAGCATTTCAGGGTTTGAAAAGTATGTCCGGCAATTCATTGACAGCAGCGGCTATGAATTCAGCCATTTCCCCATATACAACAGAACAAGTGTCTACGGAACAAATGTCCTTTACCTGGATAGCGATACATTTTATACAACCCAGGAACTCAGCCTGGCAGCTGAACTGCCTGCCGGTACTTCCCTGAAAATTGTGATGAGCGGAGGTCTGTGGTGGTATAGGGTCATGCCGAACGGCCCGAAGAACTGGGATATTTCCCAATATAACCACGGGATACAGTACCAGGAATTCACTGCGCCTCAATCTGACGAAAGCAGTGATCTAAGTATTGAATTTTCCGTGCCCCAGGGAGGTAGTCATATATTCAGAGTCGAATATTTTGAGAATATGGCTGAAAGTCCTACCCGGACAAGGGATATCGTTGTGGTTGACCAAACCATATCCGGGAGCAAATATGAGCTCTATTACCCGGTAAATGGCAGTTATGGACAAAATATTCTTGCTATGTACGGGGATACATTATCCCTGGAAAAAGGCGTACAATACAGCCTGGCTGCTCAGTTTCCTCTATGGGATGAGGACAGTTTATTGTGCAAGCTTATTTTTGCAGACACCGGGCTCTTTGCTATAAATCCTGCGCGAATGGACCTGTGGACAGTTCAGAAGGATTCCCAATCCCTGAGTATGGAGGCTACGGGCAAGGATATTCTGGCTGATATGTCCATTGTTTTCAAACATTCAGGTCTGGGCTCGCTTTTCAAGAGAGACAGTACAAAGATCCTGCAAATAAAGTAAAGGTTCCATTGACTACTTTTTGTTGCGTAATAAATAGGCCGCTTCCTGTTCCTTGAGTAATTCACCCAGGGAGGATGTCTCATATTCTTTTCCGACAATCTCGGATGTGGTATCCTTGTGAAACCTTCCGCCACCCTGACTGAGGCAGGCAACGTCTATAGCAATAACACCGTGGGGGATGTATGTACGGATTAGGAGTTTGTAGTTAGTTGGTACAGGAGCTTATAGCTTGGTAAAATAGCCCCCATAATTTATTCTTGTGGTCTAAATTATGGGGGCAATTTCATATTTACGATGTATCCGAGATAGGCACTTATTTGATAGAGATGTCATTATTTGACTCATATTCAGTAAGGTCTTAACTTGCAGTAACCAAGCCCTTACCCAAATATGTCCGACAGGCCCAACAATTTATCACAATTCTGGCAGGAATTGAAACGCATCCCTATTGCTTTTAAAGTACCCTGTCTCTTGTTACCGGTGTTTGTGTTTTTTGCTGCCTCCTGCAGTCAGTTAAAGCATGAAGACTCAGATACATTGAAGCCGCTGTTCCCTGAGCCAACAGTAGTCCCTCTGAATCTCGAAGAAGGCTTTTCAATAAATCCGGTTACCGGGGATTCTATTACATCTTATAAAGATGCAAATGATCAAGCTTTAATAACAGGAGTACCGGTTCAGTTATCTGGGAAGAGGATTGAGCTGGATGAAGTATATCCGCTCTATATCGTCGAAGCAAAAGATCCTGTGATAATTCCGGCCTATAAAAACTCCAAAGAAGCGCCTCAAACTGCAAGGGTATTTCCGGTAAATACGGATTCTATCAGAACAATAGCCATTAAGGAGCATTCAGAGCAAACACCAGGAATAAATACTGAAGGCCCGGCTACCATTGAATACAGCTCCACATTAGCCCAATGGAATAAGGTTATTCCTTATCGATCCACATATATTCCTGCATCAATGCCTGAATTTAGAGACAATGCATTAAAGAATATCAGCTACCTCGATTCGGAGCATGGATTAAAATCACCAATTGTCAATTCAATTCTGCAGGACCAAAATGGTAATATGTGGTTGGGAACAGATGATGGAATTTACATTTATAATGGTAAGGCTATTCAGATTCTCTCCGAAGAGGAAGGATTGGCTGGAGCTCGAATATCATGTCTCCTGGAAGACCGCAGTGGGAATATTTGGATTGCCACTCATGATGGTCTTAATATGTATGATGGGGATAGTATTTATACTTTCAAGGAGGGTCTCAGAAGTGAAACAATCACTTCATTGCTGGAGGATTCCTCTGGTAATCTCTGGATAACATATAGATCAGATGGAATTACCAGGTTTGATGGAAACACTTTTACAACATTTTTAATTGAACCTGGAGTAAATCGTGATGACGACAATTTCATTTACTTTAAAAGTGGATTCGGTATTAATGACAGTGAGGAGGATCTTGAGGGGAATATCTGGTTTGCCACCTGGGGATTGGGTGCTCTCAGATTTGACGGAAAAACTTTCACGTTCTTTAATAAAAGCACAGGAATGCTCAATAACTTTCCTAGCTCAATTACTGTCGACAGTCAGGGCCGTCTTTGGTTCGGATCAGCGGACGGCATTTCGGTTTATGACGGCATATCATACACATATTATACTGATCTAGAAGGCCTAAGCAGCAGTTATGCTACGGCTCTTTTAGTCGATAGTAATGAGAATATATGGATTGGGACATCTGGAGGAGGAGTATGCAAATACAATGGGGAGGAATTTGTATACTTCTCCGAAAATGAAGGTTTAAGCACAAACTTTATTTCAAGCATATATGAGGATAATGCCGGTAATATTTGGGCTGGAACTATGGGAAGTGGAGTGGGTATAATCTCTAAAAAGAATCTGACCCACTTTACTGAAAAGCAAGGATTGAGTCACCCCGTGGTATTTTCAATATTTGAAGATAGAAATGATCATCTGTGGTTCGGGACAAGAGGAGGTGGGGTGAATCAATTTGATGGGGAATCGTTTACCCAATATACTAAGGAAGAAACAGGCCTGGGAAATAATTATGTGCTTTCCATCATGGAGGACAGTCATGGGAATATGTGGTTTGGCACTTACGGTAACGGAGTAAGCAGGTATGATGGTGAAACGTTTACTATTGCGAATAAATATCATGGTCTAAGTGATTATTCTATCAATTGTATGCTTGAGGATCGCCTGGGGTCTTACTGGTTTGGAACTTACCGTGGTGGATTGACTAAGTTTGATGGTCAGTGTTTTGCTCATTATACCTGGGAGGAATCGAGCATAGCTTCTATGGTTTATTCCATGCTTGAAGATAGCAAAGGTAATTTGTGGGTTGCTTCTTATCCGGGAGTGAAGAGAATTAAAAATGATTCTCTTACCCATTTTACTGAAAAGGAAGGATTGATAGGCGATCTTGTGCAATACATCATGGAAGACAGGCATGGGAATATGTGGTTCGGCACCAGCAATGGGATAAGTGTATTCAACGGTGATGTATTTGTCAATTTTACAAGCAGAGAAGGTCTCTTATCGAGCAATATTAAAACAATCAATGAAGATAAGAAGGGTGAAATCTGGATTAGTACCATTAATGGGCTGAACCGCATGGTTTTCAAAACAGATGACGGTATCTTCAATAAAAAAGATTCTTCTGTTTCCCCGCCTCTTGTTATAAATTATAATAAGCAGGATGGATTGAATGGAGTGAATTTTTTTCATAATGCTGTTATAGACAGTAAGAACCGTATCTGGTTTGGATCAGGGATAAATCTGACCACGCTTGATCTGAATAACTTTGGTGTTAATTCAGAACCGCCTGAAGTGCAATTGAACAGGCTTGACATTGAAGACAGGGCCCTTGATTTCCGTTTTTTACAGGATAGTACAGGGAGGCAGATTAAATACAGCAGGGTCGCCAGATATCATAACTATCCTTTAGACTTGAAGGTCCCTTATAAAAAGAATCATCTCACTTTTCATTTTTCAGCCATTGACTGGTCAGCTCCACACAAGCTATTATACTCCTACAAGATTGATGGAGTGGACGATACCTGGAGTTCACCCTCAGCAGAAACAAAAGCAGATTACCGCAATCTGCCACATGGTTCTTTTACTTTTAAAGTCAGTGCCATTGGTGAGGCACAGGTTTGGAGTGATCCCCTGGAATATACCTTTACAGTATTGCCTCCCTGGTACGATACCTGGGTGGCAAGAATTTGCTATGTTTTATTCATCATAGTGATAATACTGGTCTCGGTAAGATGGCGAACCGCAAAACTAAAACAGAGACAGATAGAACTGGAGTCCAAAATAGCAATTGCAACGCTGGAGATCAGGGAACAGAAAGAGGAGGTTGAATCGCAAATGGATGAAATAGAAGCACAACGGGATGAGATTGAAGCACAACGGGATGTAGTAGTTTCACAAAAAAATGAGATACTTGATAGCATCTCTTATGCAGAGAGAATACAATCTGCCATGTTGCCCCCGGAAACCTATATTACTGAGCTTCTAAATGAGAATTTCGTACTTTATAAACCCAGAGACATTGTAAGTGGAGATTTCTACTGGATTAAACAGGTGAACCAGTACGTGGTAGTGGTGGCGGCCGATTGCACTGGTCATGGAGTACCGGGAGCATTTATGAGTATGCTTGGTATAAGTTATTTAACTGAAATAGTACAAAGAAGGGAGATAACACAGGCCAACCAGGTTTTAAATGAGCTCAGAAAACAGATAAAGCATTCACTCCGGCAGCATGGAGAACGCGACGAATCAAA
>JAOZLK010000082.1:0-3158 GCA_029934875.1 Bacteroidales bacterium
CTCCTTCCTGTACATCCTTATTTTGTAAGCATCATCTTTCTGAATGGCAATCAGTTTTTCAATCTTTTCCTTCTGCATTTGCATATCAGCTTGTAGCTCAATGTTGTTTGTCTCGAGGGTATCATACCTGAAATAGATATTTCTCAACTCTCCCTCAAGAGAGTCCTTCTCCATCCTGAAAAACTCGGTCTTTTCAGCCAGATCAGCCGAAACCACATTCAGGTTTTTACGGGCATCAAGTAACATATATACAGCCACTGCCAGGATTACGACTAATAGTCCAAGTATGCCATACAAGACCCCGGGATTTGATTTATTCTCAGTCATATTTTATTCAATAAAACGTTATGAATACGCAAAATATTATACAAATATACACAATCCTAAACAGGATTAGAGCTTAGTTCTTCGAGGGTTATTATGTTGTTTACAATGGCGTAAACAGTCAGACCAGAAACAGATTTAATTCCCAGTTTGTGTCCAATGTTTTTTCGGTGCGTAATGACGGTATGAGCCGACAGGAAAAGTTCCCCCGCGATCTGTTTATTAGTATACCCCAGGGATACAAGCCTCACAATCGTTTTTTCCCGTGGAGAAAGGGTCAATAAAGGATCTTCGTCCGGACCTGGGACCTGTGCGTCCAGAAGGGCTTGCATCTTATTTATAATCAAACCCTTACCGTCGTCGCTGTCTATAGTCGGGATGCCACTTCCTCCCTGCCATTCTCGCTTATGGGTGAGTATAATGGTTCTGTCCTGCAAATCTCCTTCATTAAAGAGCTGCTTGAAGGACTGGTCAAACAGGGTGTAAGTAATGACAAGGAGGTCGCGTTTCCGGGTTTGAATAAACTTTTCCAAGGCAGGAAGCGCCTCAAATTCTCGCACCACAGAGACTCCCGGCATGCGGTTCAGTATCGATACTACTCCTTTGCGGAGCAAATATGATTCTGCGGCCACTATGATCCCGGTGCGATTCATGGGCCCTTTTTTTCGCTTAAAACCTGTTGTTCCAGTTCTGAAACCCGGGGTATCAAAACCCTATCCTCCATGTTTGCATGATCAACAAGGTCTTTTACCAGATCTGACAGTTCAGCCAGGACTTTGAGACAAAGCTCCTGGTTTTCAAGGGGAGGCAGGTATTTGATGATTAAACGAGAGAGGTTTTCAAGACTGTATTCGAGTCGGTCATGTTCCTGTTCAAATTTACTGATGGAATAGACTTTCAGGCTGCTAATAAACTCCGGATCGGGCTGGTCGGGCAGGGACTGTTTTTCCAGCTCAAGGATGTAGGGAAGCACTTCATTCTCCTCCTGGAAAATATGCTGCATGAATTCTTTCTTATAGTCATCAAAAAAACCAGAGAGCAGGTTTACCTCCTTTTGCGAAAGTTCCGGCTGATTGAGAAGCTGTGTTATTAAGAGTTCCACCCGCGGGAGAGCCACCTCCAGGTAGTAAGTATGCGTGGCCCTGAGATATTTGACCATTGATTTGAGAGGGAAATGAGCCAGGTCCTCACGTGGAATGTCGTCTTCCTCCAGGTAGGCATTGGCAATCTCCATGAAAAAATCGGGATCCACCTCGTTGATCCAGCAGACTTC
The DNA here is from genome assembly GCA_029934875.1 of Bacteroidales bacterium. GTDB lineage: Bacteria > Bacteroidota > Bacteroidia > Bacteroidales. The sequence goes on from JAOZLK010000082.1 coordinate 1,598, forward strand.
TTCAACGCTCTTCTCTCCAAATCCCAGTCGAATATTAAAACGGGCAAAGAGGGGCAGCAAACGGTTATTTTCAAGGACTGCCCTGCACATGGCCATCTCCCTGCTAATCATTTTTCGCTATTTTCATTGTCAATATCTGTTTCGCTAACACCAAATTTTTCATCTACCTCCTCGTTTCCCACAGGCTCCACATGAACCATAACATCGTAAACGTTACGTAAGTTCGATTTAATGCTCTTTTCTACCTTCCGGGCTATTTCGTGAGCCTCTCTGACAGAGAGAAATCCGTTTACCTCAATATCCAGGTTGATCATATAATGATAGCCAATTTTCCTGGCCCTGACGCGGTGCGGGTTATGCGCCCCTTCCACCTGCCGAACTGCTTCGAAAAGGTCCTTGTAGAGTCCGGGATCATCGATTCCGTCCATGAGATCAATGTTGCTTTTCATGAAGATTTTAAAAGCAGAAACCATAATAAAAACACTGATAATTAATGCTATAATTCTGTCTATCAGGGGCTGATCAAACCAGATTGTAAATACAAGGCTGATCAATACACTCAAGGAGATAAGGATGTCGTTGCGCATGTTACGCGCATTGGCCATGAGCATGGGACTTTCAACTTTTTTTCCGGTCCGGTGAAGCAGGCTGGTGAGTAAGAGCTTACCGGCAATCGAGATCAGGGTGACCCATATGGCCAGTGTGGAAGGTGTTTCTGTGGTAGATTCCCAAAAAAGTACATGAACCGACGACCAGGCCAGTTGTGCTCCTGCAAAAAAGATTACAAAGGAGAGAATCTTTGCTGCAAGCGTATCGGCCTTTTGGTAGCCGTAGGCAAATCTGATATTGGGCGGTTTGTTGATGATCCTGGCGGCAAGCAGCACCACCAGGGAAGTGGCTATATCGGTGGCAGAATCGATGCCATCGGCTATAACTGCATAAGAGCCGGAAATAAATCCCACGCTAAGCTTCAAGGCAGCCAATACGGCATTGATGGCAACAGCCCACAAGGAGGCCCGAATAATTGTCTTTTCCCTCGTCATGAAATATTCTCCTGTGAAATTGCTTTAGCCGGATGACCGGGATTAAACTCAAACTGGAGGGTGATATGCTGGATATTGAACTCATTATTCAGGATGGAATCCAGCTCCAGGCGTATTTTATCCACCTGGCTCAGTTTCATATCGCTGCTAAGTTCAAGGTGGGCTTCAAGGTGTATCTGCTGGTCTGTTAGCATCCAGCTGTGGATATGGTGCATGTTGTTAACTCCTGGCAGTGTTTCAACACGTTTGCGAATCATTTGTATATCCAGGTGATCGGGTGCTGACTGCATCAGAATATTTACTGCTTCCTTCAGAATGACAAAGGCTTCACGAACAATGTATATGGAGATCAGAACCGTGATTAGCGGGTCAATCCAGTAGATTTCCAGGAAACGGATCAAAATGCCCCCCACAACCACAAACAGGGAGGTAAGCGCATCTCCCACAAGATGCACATAGGCTGCCTTAACGTTGATGCTATTGTGGGCATCCTTTTTCAAAATGGCGGCCGCGAAGAT
>JAOZLK010000082.1:3168-10964 GCA_029934875.1 Bacteroidales bacterium
GGCCACAAGAATCATGATAACAGAATTGATCTCCTGTGGCTCATGCAATCTTTTATATGCTTCCAGGACCAGGAAGACGCTCATTACAATAAGGATCACAGCATTGAGCAGTGCCGCAAGGATCTCAATCCGTTTATAACCAAAAGTTTTTTGGGGGTCGGCATCCCGTTTACCGATACGGTTGGCCATATATGCAATGAAGGTGGCGAAGCTATCACTCAGATTATGCAGTGCATCGGAGAGCAGTGCAATGCTTCCGGAGAGGAGGCTTCCCGCCACCTGAACAATAGTAATTACCAGGTTCAGGAGTGTTGTAAGCAGCAGGTTTTTTTCATTCACCGGATGATGGTGATGGTGTTTTCGTTTTGTGGTTTGTTGCCTGGAGTCCATGTCAGATGAACATTAGCAGGCTTAATGCCATAACTGCCATCCCGGCAAGGAATCCATAAACAGCATGATGGGGGAGCCCGTATTCACGTGCAGTGGGTAATAATTCATCGATGGAGATGAATACCATGATACCGGCCACGCCGGCAAAGATGAAGCCAAAGAGTTTGTCGCTCAAAAAGGGCATGAGGATGAACCAGGCAAGGAGTGCCCCCACCGGTTCGGCAAGTCCCGATAGAAAAGAAAGATAAAAGCCTTTTCGTTTGCTCCCCGTCCCGTACGATATTGGAATGGAAACGGCGATGCCCTCCGGGATGTTGTGAATGGCAATTGCAATGGCGATGGGTATGGCGATTGTGGGATCGGTCATACCGGCCATAAATGTGGCAATGCCTTCCGGGAAGTTATGGATACCAATGGCCAGGGCAGTGAACATGCCCATCCTCACCAGTTTAGGATCCTTCTTCTCCCCTTTGTCCATATCCTCAACACGCCTGATCTCGTGTGGGTTTTCCATGGAGGGGATCAGCTTGTCGATGATCGCAATAATCAGAATTCCTGCGAAAAAACCAGTGACGGCATACCAGGAAGCAAGCTTTTCTCCAAAATCGGGAACCAGGGATAACCTGGCTTTTTGAAGAATCTCTACAAAAGAGACATAAACCATTACCCCTGCTGAAAAGCCGAGGCTTACGGAGAGGAAACGCGTGTTGGTGCTTTTGGTAAAAAAGGCCAGTGCACTCCCAATACCGGTTGAAAGCCCGGCAAAAAGTGTAAGTCCGAAAGCAAACCAAAAATTCCCCGAATCCATAATCAACTCTTTTTATTGGCCTGTTTTGGACGTTTGGGAATGGGTGTCTGGTTGAAGTAACGCGGCTTATTTTTTGTCCACATAATCATTAATACACCCGCCAGGATGAAGGGAAGACTGAGCCATTGGCCCATATTGAGCGTCATCCCGGATTCAAAGCCTACCTGGTCATTCTTCACAAATTCAATGAAAAAGCGGGCTGAAAACAGCATGATCATAAAAACACCGAAGATAAAACCATCCCGAACTTTCGTATAATTTTTTCTATAGAAAGTCAGTAGCACCCCGAAAATGAGAAAGTAAGAGAGCGCTTCATAGAGCTGGGTGGGGTGACTGGCAACTGTGGGAAGCACAGCTCCGGTAATGGGGTCATATAATTTGTCACGGACAAACTCAATACCCCAGGGAAGAGAGGTTGGCCCTCCGTAGATTTCTGAATTGAAGAGGTTACCCAGGCGGATAAAAGCCCCGCCAAGGGCAACGATAATAACAATTCTATCGATCATCCATAGAAATGAAAGTTTGTTTTTACGTACATAAATCCAGAGAGACAGGAGTATTCCTATGGCTGCACCATGACTGGCCAGGCCACCCCTCCAGATCTTAATTATCTCCACCGGATTTTTAAGGAAGTATTCTGGCTCGTAAAAGAAACAATGACCTAGCCTGGCTCCAAGCACGGTTCCAACCGCAATGTAGATTAGCAATTGATCCATCATCTCGGAATTAAGGCGTTCGGTGGCCAGGTAGCGGGTGAAAACCAGGTATCCCGAAAGGAAGGCAGTAGCAAAAAGCAGGCCGTACCAGCGAATGCTCAATTCTCCCAGGCTGAAAATTTCCGGGTCCACATTCCAGGTAATTACATTAAATATCATGCTTATGGAGCTTTATCAGATTTAGCTACAAATATAATAACATTCCGGCGGTTTCCCCTGAAGCATATATCTTTGTATGTTTGCATAAAAATTGAAAAGAGTGACATTCAGAGCAGCAATTCTCTTCATCATTACAGCGCTTTACTTTAGTTGCGCCCAGCAGGGATCTCCCTCAGGTGGGCCCAGGGATGAAGATCCTCCAATGGTTCTTGAGAGTGCCCCATCCAATTATTCCACAGGATTTGATGAAAAAAAAGTTCAAATTACCTTTGATGAGTACATCGTACTGGACAATGTGAACCAGGAGCTGATCGTCTCTCCTCCCATGGAAGAGAAGCCGAGAGTCAGGCTCAAGGGCAAAAGCCTGATCATCGAATTCGAAGAGGAGCTAAAGGATAGTACTACTTATACCTTTAATTTCGGGAGTGCGATCAAAGATCTTCACGAAGGGAACATATTGCTCAATTTCGAATATGTTTTCTCCACGGGCGATGTACTCGACTCCCTGTCCGTTCGAGGAACACTGAAATATGCCATAGACCTTAAGGTTCCTGATGAACCCATTAGCATCATGCTTTATGATGATCTTAGAGATTCGGTGCCGCTGACAGAGATTCCCCTTTATGTGGGACGCTCGGATGACAGTGGAGTGTTCAGTGTTAACAATCTGAAAGCCGACACCTTCAAGATATTTGCCCTGAAGGATGGGAACTACAACCTTTTGTACGATCTTCCCACCGAGGAAATTGCTTTCCTGGACTCCAACCTGATTGTTTATCCGGAGTATATCCAAAGCGTATTGGACCAGGAAGCCGCTATTCCATCCATGGATACAAGCGGCATACAAGCCGACACTACCAACATGAGCTCCGACAGCCTGAACCGGGGTCCGGATATCACAGCCATTTACGTAGACCTGGAGCTCTTTATCGAAGAGATTGAAAAACAATATCTTAAAGAGGATGACCGGGAAGATCCCAGGAAGATCCTTTTTGCCTTTGCACAGCCACTCACCGATAGCTTCAGCTACCGGTTTCTTGCTGAGGATGCTGTGCCTTCAATCGATTTCATGGAAATTTTTTCACCCGGGAGGGATTCACTTACAATCTGGTTAAAAGATTCGGTCGATTTCAAGAACGATACCCTTACCCTGGAGCTCAACTATACTGTGAAGGACTCCACCGAAATGAATGTAATCCGTACCGACACACTTTTAATGACCTTCAGAAAGCGGACAAGTAAGCAGAAATCAAATACAGAGGAGCCTGTGGAAAAACTCACCATCTCCACCCTTCGGAATAATGGAGATCTTGACCTGAATGCCCACCTTAAGCTGGACTTCTCTTTTCCTGTTCTGGGCATGCAAGACTCCCTGGTTTATCTCTGGCAAATACCCGATTCGGTGGAAATTCCCATACCTTTCATGATCAGGAAAGATACATTGCTACCCTCCAGGGCATGGATTGAGGCAAAGTGGGAAGAGGTTTCCAGCTATCATTTACAAATACTGCCAGGAGCATTTTCTTCCCTGTATGAACTGGAACATGACACCCTCGACCTAAACTTTAAAACAAGGGACATTGAATACTACGGACAGGTCCTGCTAACACTGGAGAACGTAAGCTCCCCGGTCATAATTCAACTTACCAGCCAGGAGAATGTGGTGAGACAACGAAGGGTTTACGAGAGTGGATTATATACCTTTAGCTATCTGATCCCCAAGGAATACGGAGTAAAAATTATACACGACAGGAATGATAATGGCAAGTGGGATTCGGGCAAGTATCTGAAAAAGATACAGCCGGAACCCGTGGAGATCCGACCCGGAACCATCACACTCAGGTCCAACTGGGATCATGATGTGACCATGATACTGGAAAAATAAAGACTTAACTTTTCAAACGCTCGAGCTGTTTCCAGCTGAGGGCAGCAGCACCCAGGATAGCAATGTTTTTGTTTAGCAGGGCCGAAGGAAGGATCTGTATCTTATCCCTGTAGATGGGAAGTAAATGTTCTTCCATGCTTTTATATGTGGGATCAATAATCCATTTACCGGCTTTTGCCAGTCCGCCGAAAAGGAAAATTTTTGCAGGACTAATGTGAGCCACGGTATCTGCAAGGCTTCTCCCCAGCAAAAACCCGGTTCTTTCAAAGGCCTTGATGGCAATGGGATCTCCCTCTTCTGCCAGGGCCGTTATAAGTTTGGGCTTTAGTTTGGAGAAGGGAATCTTCCTGAATGCGCTGTCCACATTTTCTTCTGCAAGCAGTTCAAATACGGTTCTTTTAATCCCGGTTGCTGATACATAGGTCTCAAGACAACCCCGTTTGCCACATCCACACTGACGACCATTGTCCACTGCCCTTACGTGTCCGAGTTCACCAGCAAAGCCGTCATTGCCATAGATGAGTCCGCCATTAACCACCAGTCCGCTTCCCAGTCCGGTTCCCAGGGTGATCATAACAAAGTTTTCAAGACCCACGGCATCTCCGAAGAGCATCTCACCAAGAGCTGCAGCGTTAGCATCATTGGTTACAACCGCCGGGATAGCGAATTGCTTTTCCATTAATTTAACGAAGGGAATAATCCCTTTCCACATCAGGTTTGGGGCGTGTTCAATGGTTCCCGAGTAAAAGTTTCCATTGGGAGCTCCCACACCAATCCCCATCAATTCTATCTTGTTATCCATTTCGCGGATACGTTGATTGATGTGATGATGGATATCGGCAATAAAAGCTTCAATTGTTTCATGTTCTGTAGAACGCACTTCATCCTCCATCAGTATAGAACCGGATTTATCAACCAGTCCCAGTTTTGTAAACGTACCCCCTATGTCAATTCCCAATACAACTTCCTGGCTCATGTCTCTGTTTTAGCTATATTAAATCATTCAAAAATAATAAATAACAACAGATTTGGTTAAATTAGCTGATACATTAAAAAATTTCTACATGACAAATTTTATCGTTCCCATAGATTTTTCAGTTGATTCACTGAAGGGGCTTGATTGGGCGATTCTATTTTCGCAGCAACAAGCCGTTAACATTCAACTGGTATATGTGCTTTCCAGCAGCACCAATTTTCAAGCAGGCACAGCCGACCAGGAGCATAAATACGCCCAGGCTGAGTTTGAAAAACTCATGAAAGAATACCAGTTAAAACTCGGAGAAGGGTCTAAGATCAGGTTTATAATAAAAAAAGGAAAGGTTTACAGGGAAGTGGTGAACCAGGTGCAGTCATATAAAAACGGGGTTATTTCAGCTTCCACACACGGCGCCTCCGGTTTCGAAGAGCTGTTCATCGGAAGCAATGCACTTAAGATTATTGCCGCTACCGAGCAGCCCGTTTTCACCCTCCGTAAGCCGGTTCCCGAGCAGATCAAGAAAATTGTTGTCCCCATTAAACTGGAACGGAATACTCGTCAGAAAGCACCCATTGCTGCTGAATTAGCAGAGATTTTTGGGGCGGAACTCCACGTGATTGCCATTACCACCAGCAAAAACAAGCGCGATTTGGCACGCCTGGAGTCTTATGCCAAACAGGTGGAAGGGTATATCACAGCCAGGGGCCTGAAATGTATTTCAAAGAGTCTTATTGGAGAGAATCTGGCAGTGCTGGCCTGTAATTATGCCGAGGCAATTAATGCGGACCTGATTACCATCATGTCTGATTCAGTGGATAAATGGAATGTTTTCCTGGGCAGCTATGCTCAGCAAATGGTAAGTAAATCGACTATTCCCCTGTTAAACATTACACCAAAGAAGAAATATACATCATCAGGAAGCAGCATCTTTGGAGGATAATTCAAATAGCGCTGATCAACTAAGGGCAATGCTGGAGGCACTTCCCTATGTTTCCTGGTTTAAGGATGCAGACGGGAATTTCAGCATGGTGAATGCCATGTTGTTAACCACCTATCAAAAGGGATTATTTGAGGTGGTTGGACGAAGGAATCAGGAAGTTTTTGACCCTGATGAGGCCCGCCTGAATGAGGATATTGACCGGGAGATCCTGGAAACAGGTAAGATAACCCAGTCAACCTACTCCAGGAATCAGAGGGTGTTTAAAACGATTCATTTCCCGGTCATAGATGATAATGGAGGTATCACCGGGACGGGTGGTTTCCAGGAAGATATAACCAATTTGTCAAGATCGCTTCAGGAGCTTCATATGGAACGTGAGTACCTGGAGGCCCTTCTTGAAAATATGCCCTATTACATTTTCTTCACAGACCGACATCACCGGTATATCCGCATCAACAACAGGATGGCCAGGCTATTAAGGGTATCCAGACCTGAGGAGGCCAGCGGCAAGGGAAATGATGCTTTTTTTTCAAGAAGGGTGGCCCGGAAAATGCTTGAGGAGGATCGGAACATCATTGAAACAGGTGAGCCCATGCTGAACAGGATCATCTTTTTCGAAGATGAGGGTGTGGACGGATTCTGGATGGAGAAAAACAAGATTCCCATCAAGGACGAAAGGGGGATTGTCACCATGATTATTGGCATCTTCAAGGATGTGTCGGGCATGATGAAGATTGAAAATGAGCTTAAGGAAGCACGTGACCGCGCGGAGGAATCGGACCGACTAAAAACATCTTTCCTGGCCAATATGTCCCATGAAATCAGGACCCCAATGAATGGAATCCTGGGTTTTGCCAACCTCCTGAAGGATCCTGATCTGAAGGGAGATAAGCGGGATTTGTATGTGAAGCACATTGAGCAATCCTCAAAACAATTGTTGAATATTATTGATGACATCATCGATATATCGAAAATTGAATCGGGGCAATTGAAAATTTCAAACCGTCCCGTAAGGATCAACGGCATCATGGATGAGGTCTATTCATCCTTCTTTCATCGTATCCGTGGGGATGCCCCGGGTCAGAAAAGAGTGACTTTCAACCTGGAGAAAGGAGTGAGTGGGGCAAATTTCACACTTGTAACAGATGATTACAGGCTGCGGCAGGTGTTTAATAACCTCATTGGAAACGCCATTAAATTCACGGAAGATGGTACGATCACATTCGGGTATGTGATAAAGAATAACAGGCATATCGAATTCTTTGTAAAAGACAGCGGTCCCGGAATTCCTGAAAATATGCTGGATATTGTTTTTGACCGCTTTGGGCAGGTGAACCAGGAGAGCTATTCACAACCCTCGGGAACCGGCCTGGGACTGCCTATTTCAAAAAACCTTGTAAAACTTATGGGTGGTGAGATGTGGGTGGAGTCGAAAGTGAATAAAGGGTCTATATTCCGTTTTACCTTACCTCTGGTGGTGGAGAATGCTGGTGTTGAGCCCAGGGTTTTGATCTCCAATAAAAGTTACAACTGGACCGGCAAAACAATCCTGGTTGCTGAGGATGAAATGCTGAACTGGATGTTTATCAAAGAGATGCTCAGAAAATCAGGAGCAGAGATAATGAGGGCTGAAGATGGAAACCAGGCTGTTAAAATAGCGCGTAAATTCAAGCCCGATATCATATTAATGGACATTAAAATGCCGGGATTAAATGGCATAGAGGCTACCCGGAAAATACGCACTTTTAACAAGACCGTGCCAATTATTGCACAAACAGCTTTCGTGATGGCCGAAGAGAAGGCCGAAAGCAAAATGGTGGGCTGCAATCACTTTGTGACCAAGCCCCTGGACAGAACCGTAATTATGGAGCTAATCGACAGCTATTTCAATAAAAAAGAATGAATGCACTGGTAGTGGTGGC
>JAOZLK010000570.1 GCA_029934875.1 Bacteroidales bacterium
GCCAATTCATCGCTTAGCCCAAATCGCTGATGCGTTCCAGTTTATGAAGGTCCAGAATGCGGATTTTTCTGCCATCAATGGAAATTACCCCCTCCTGTGCAAAGGTGGAGAGCGTTCGAATGGCATTGGATGTGGTCATATTCGAAAGGTTGGCAACGTCTTCCCGGGAAAGATAGATTTTGATGGTTTTTCCATCGTCCTCATATCCATAGGTATTTTTCAGAAAGATGAGCGATTCGGCCAGCCTGCCCCGGATGTGTTTCTGGGTAAGGGTTACTGTCCGGGCGTGTGAAAAACCAAGCTCCGAAGCAAATGACTGGATAATACTCATGCTGAGTTCGGCGTTGCTTCTGATTACACGGTATACGCTTTCCTTGTCCACGATGCACGAGACACAATCTTCTATAGCTACAGCGGTAGCGGTGTGGTTCTCTTCTGCAAACAGGGCCCTGTATCCGATAAATCCAATTGGCTTGGCCATCCGGACGATTTGCTCTCTGCCCCCGACACCCTCCTTGAAAATCTTGACCTTCCCTTCTGCAAGGATCATCAGGCCCATGGGTTTATCACCTTCCTTAAAAATGATCTCCCCTTTTTTATAAAAAGCGCAGGTATAATTTTGCTTGAGAAATTCCTTCTCTTTGGGAGTAAGCACCGTAAATACAGATTTTGGATTGTCTATGCAATCATCTGCATTGTAGTTCCTTTCCTGCATTTTAGTTTAGTTTTTTTGTCGTAAAATGATCAATGACAGACAAAATTAGAAAAAATAATCAATATCTGGCCACAAGTGGAAGACGCCTGCCGACACCGAAAGCCTTCGATGAGATTCTGAGGATCGGAGGCGTCTGGTAGCGTTTATATTCGTTCCTATCAACCATTTTTATAATCCTGTGTATCAGCTTGCTATCAAATCCTGATTCTTCCATTTTTGCAGGTGATTGCTGCTTTTCGATGTAGGCTTCCAGAATATGGTCCAGCAGATCATAGGGAGGCAACGAATCCGAATCTTTCTGGTCGGGTCTGAGTTCGGCAGATGGTGGTTTTGTAATAATGTTCTCCGGAATCAGCTCTCCCTTCCTGTTGAGGTACCTTGCCAGATCGTAAACGTCGGTTTTGTAAACATCGCCCAGCACGGAAAGCCCTCCGCTCATGTCCCCGTAAAGGGTCCCATAACCCACTGCAGTTTCACTTTTATTGCTGGTATTCAACAGGATGTTTCCGAATTTATTAGACAGGGCCATTAAAAGTGTCCCCCTGATCCTGGCCTGGATGTTCTCTTCTGTGATGTCCTCCTGAAGGTTTTTAAAAAGGCTTTGAAGTGAAGTGCGGAATTGATTAAAAAGGTCTTTGATGGGAATAATATCATAAGGGACTCCCAGGTTTTCAGTCAGCTGTACTGAATCATTTATACTATGATCAGAGGAGTACTGGGAGGGCAGTAGTAAAACATGCATATTTTCAGGACCCAGAGCTTCGGAGGCCAGCACAAGTGTCAATGCCGAATCGATACCTCCCGACAAGCCAAGTGTAGCGCTTTTAAAACCCATCTTTCCAAAGTAATCCCTGACCCCAAGTACAAGGGCGCCATGAATCATCCCCATACGATCAGGGATCTTTCCCGTGGAAGTGTCAGTATTTGACACAGCCAGATCCTCCAGTTCCACCAAATCAAAATCTTCGCAAAAGAAAGAAAGCCTGTTGACCACCTCTCCTTTGGAATTGATGGCCATTGATCCCCCTTCAAATATGAGTTCTGTCTGGGCACCGGCCTGGTTACAATAAATCAAGGGAAGTGAGTAGCGGGCAGCTTTTCCTGTAAAGATGGCCTGTTTTACTTCCATTTTACGGTGTGAGAAGGGCGATGCTGCCAGGTTTATGATTCCATCGGGTTTAAATTTCATAAGTTCATCGAGCGGACTGGAATTGTAGAGCCGGCTTCGGGAGAACTCACTTTCGAAGGGTTGTTCGTCCCACAGGTCTTCACAAATGGTAATGGCCAGCTTCTTCCCTCTGAATTCCAGGATCTTAAATTCTTTATTGGGCTCAAAGTACCTGTTTTCATCAAAAATGTCATAGGTGGGCAGAAGGGTCTTCCTGAACACCTGCCTGATTTCTCCACCAAGCAGGAAGAAGACAGAGTTAAAAAGAAGTTTACCCCTGCTTTCAGGATTATATTCCGGCGCCCCGATCAGGACTCCTGTCTCAGGATCTATGCTTCCGGCCAGTGTTTGGATTGAATCCATACTTTTGCTTATGAATTCCTTTCGTTCGAGAAGATCCAGGGGCGGATAACCACAGATGGAAAGTTCAGAGAAAAGGACCAGGTCGGCACCTTCACTGCTGGCCCGGTTTACGGCCCTTTTAATATTTGCGAGATTCCCTTTAAAATCGCCTATGATGTAGTTGAGCTGTGCTATTGCAATTTTCATGTCGTTTAAAATAGAATTCCCAGGTGAATCGATAAGGCCCTCAGGGTAAGATTTGTACCATCATTCTCGCTTACATTGGTTAATCCGGAGGTCCACCGTACTCCCCCTATGAGGGCAGTGTTTCCTCCTAAGCGGTATTCCAGGCCTGCTCCCACATGATAAGCCAGGCAGAATGAGCTTACACTGGCTTTGATATCATCCTTTTCAAAGGTTCCGTCTTCTGAAGTAATATGTGCATTTATATTAAACATGGGATTGAAGCCAAGCTGGAGAAAAAAGGTTCCGTAGCCCAGCTCCTCGGTTTTAAGTTTCAGACCCACGGGTATGTCCACATATTGAAGGATCATTGTCGTCTCTTGCCCTGGTTCTATATTAACATTATGATTTCCATTTGAATAGCTGGTGGAATCTTCATACAGGAGTTTTCCACCCAGGTTATTGATTCCAAATCCCAGGACGAAGGCGTAATTTTCCTGAAAATAGTAGTCCATCTGAAGCCCGGCCTGCATGTGGAAGATCGAGCCATTGGGATTAATTTTATCACTGTCCGATGATTTGAACCAGGCAAATTGTGGATCTACATGTACATTAAAGCGCATTTTACCCTGCCCATAAACAGCATGGGAACAGACTAAAAAGGCGATGATTAAAAATATCCGTTTAATCCGTTTCATATTTTCTAATTTTGTAGGCGGATTGAAGACCAAATTTACATATAATGATGAGACCTGATTATTGGATAAGGTATTTTCTATTTGGATTATTCTTTTTGCTTTCCTCCTGCGGAGAGAACTCGCTGGATGTGGATGTTTCGGAGATTGAAGCAGACATCCGGGTGGAACGTTTTGATATCAGCCTATTCGAGGTCCCTTCAGATTCTCCGGAAAGTGCAATTGGGTCGATTTATTCCGACTTTGGTGATTTCTTCGATATTTTTAATGTGTATGTGATAAATATCGGCAGTGCATC
>JAOZLK010000571.1 GCA_029934875.1 Bacteroidales bacterium
AAATTCATTGGAAACCTCCCATCCCAGAATTTTTGTGAATGCGCAGGAGAAGTCCCTGATCCTGGATAAAATATCAACATATGATTGGGCGGAGACTGTTTATTCGCAGGTAGAAAATAATGTATCAAACAATGCCCATTGGCATGTGACAGATCCGGAGGCGATTTTACTGACGATTCCTGATTTTGGTGCTCCCGGCGACCACGAAGCGCTTCAACTGGGACTGGAGGCCGGAATTCTCTATTTCCTCACAAGTGATGTGGTTTATGCCCAGTTTTCTGCCGACATTCTATCCTACTATTGCAAGAAACTTGCGGATAAAACGCCAGAGACAACAACGATTCAGGGGGATGATTTTATGGATGGCCGTCAAACCTATCCCCACATTGCCCTGATGTATGATTTTATTTATGGTTTTATTACGAGCCCTGCCACAAGTGTCTATGATCTTGAAAGCGGTAGCCGCTTACCATTCGACCTGGTGGCTGCGCAAAAGGCTTTGAAAAACATGGCCGGGAACATGCTCCAGGAGTATGGCGATCCGGATACCCATGGAAGAAAGGTGACCAATCATCACATTTTGCAGGCTCCGGGGGCCCTGTTCCCCATTTTATGTGTAGAAGATGAGGCCGAAAGAGCACGCCTGTTCTCTGTTTTCTGGGAAAGCGGCACGAAACACCAGGGATCATTTTCCAAAACCATATTGCCCATGTATTTACCTCAGGGTATATGGCCCGAATCTGTGAGTTACAGCTTTATGCCGCATGTGCCGATGATCCTGAACATCGTGGATCGCCTAAAACCCGAACTAAAGGTGGCCAGCGATTACAAACACATTCTGGAAGGGAGTTTCATCTTTCCGCAATTAAAGAATCCCAATGGCACCTATGTGCGTTATGGTGATTCCAAAAGGATGAATGAAGGGAGTGATGAGTTTTACCGTTTCATTATGCACATGGCTGATAGAAATGGATATGACGATTTATATGAAAAGGCTGAAATAACTCTGAAGCAATATTACTCCAGTATTGGAGGCTATGTTCCAACTCCACAATCCAGCTTATATGATCATGGCAAATCCCTGGAATTGTTCTGGGGAATGCAGATCCCTGACTCAGTTGTGGGAAAGGTTGACCATAAGCCCACTGTAATCGTAGAGCATGCAGGAGTGGCATTACAGCGAAATTTCGTTGAGCAGGACAATGAGCTGTACGGGCTGAATGGATACATAGGAGGCGCACATTACGTGCACTCGCACTGTACCGGCATTGCCATGGAACTGTACGGGGCAGGTTATGTAATGGGACCAAATGCAGGACTTCCTAAATCTGTAGCCGAACGACAAATTCCACTGCACACGGACTATTTTCGCTTATATGCCGGCAACAATACGGTGATTGTAAATGGCACTTCTCATGGTAAACAACCGGGATCGTGGAACAGTGCCAGTATGCTATGGCAAAATACGGTCGTTAACATTGCCTCGGAACCCTTGCATTTAGAAGATCCTATTAGTGAGACTTTTAGTTTTGCCACACAGTTCTTGAATGATGACGTGAATAATTGTGATCAGCAGCGAACTTTAAGCGTGATTCGCACAAGTCCGACTTCAGGATATTACTTCGACCTGTTCCGCTCTAAATCAAACGCTGAAAATAATTTTCACGACTATATCTACCACAGTCTTGGAGACCAGACACTCATATCCAACATGGAAGCTGAACTATTCCCATTAAGCAGCACAGATAGGTATGATAATGATATTGGCGATGTGGTTCATTCACCCGGCTGGCGTTTTTTCGAAAACGAACAGGTTACTGCGCCAACAAGCGACGAAGTAAGAGTGCGCTTTCATATGGCATTTGACAACCGGTATATGCACATGTTTGTACCGGGAGGTGTGGAAAGAGAATATACCAGCGCACTGGCCCCTCCCACACGGGAAGCCCGCAACGGGTATGTGTCAAAGAAAACACAGGTGCTGGCCATCCGCCAGCAGGGGGAGGCATGGGACAGGCCCTATATTTCTGTTTTTGAGCCCTCAACAACTTCTGCTTCCAGTGTGCAGGGTACTGAACTACTGCTGAATGGGGAAGAGGTTGTGGGAGCCAGGATTGTCTCAAAAGTTGGTGCCACCGTCATTACCGATTATATCATCTCACTTGCAAGCCCGGATTCCATTTCCCTGCCGGCTCTGGGCATTACCTTTAAGGGGCGATTCGGGATCGTTCGAAAAGAGCATGCCGACGGATTGGAAAAAGTAACACTTTATATTGGAGAGGGTGAGAACCTGAGTATTGCGGATACAATTTTACTGGCTAACGGGAAGAAGCAGGGGCTGAAGATGTATGAGCAGGATCCGATTTCCTTTTATTCCATAGATATTACTGCAGAAAACGGTAGTGTTGACATATCACCCGACCAGGCAGAATATACTGAAGGGATGGAAATTTCCCTTACGGCGACTGCAGATGAAGGTTATCAGTTTGACGGCTGGACAGGTGATGTAAGCGATACGGTTAATCCCCTGATAATAACCATGGATTCCAATAAATCGATTGCGGCAAATTTCAGTGTGCTTGTTGGAGTTTCTCCTGCCGACGCTCCATTAAATCTCTCCGTATATCCAAATCCCTCCAATGGGATTTTGCAGGTAAGCCTCTCTGCATCGGTAAGGGGAAACTATACTGTTCATAACAGTCTCGGGACAATCGTGGAAGAAGGCAGGATCACACCACAGTTCCAGGTTGATCTGAGTAGGTGTTCGGATGGTGTTTACTTCCTGAAGTTGAGGACCGGGTCTGACATTCTGGTTCGGAAAATAGTGCTCTCCCGGTGAAAAACATGATTGCATTTGCACAGACCTTAAATAGCATTTATATGAAAATCCTCTATTCGCTACTTTTGATTTCGTTGTTAGCCTATTCATGTACCAGTCAGAACAAAATCGTCTATAAGGATATGGATGCAAAGATCGAAAACCGTGTGGCTGATCTGCTGGCCAGGATGACCGTGGAAGAGAAAGTGTCCCAGATGCGCATGTTTCATGCCAACCAGGGGATTGAGTTATCAGAAAGTGGAGCTATGGAGCTTTCTGAGAATGTGAAACAGAGGCTGGCTCATGGCATCGGTGGAATTAAGAATCCGGGAGAGCATCTCTCTCCGGAAGATGCAGCCATCCTTAACAACCAGTTGCAAACGTATATTATCGAAAACAATCGCCTGGGGATTCCGGCTTTCTTTGTGACTGAATCCTATAACGGGGTTGATGCACAGGGGTGCACCCGTTTTGAACGTCCCATTGCCCTGGCCTCCTCGTGGAACCTGGAGCTGGTCAAAGAGGTCTACGATGTGATGGGCCGTGAAGCCCGTCTGCGTGGTTTGCACCTGACCCACT
>JAOZLK010000083.1:0-3249 GCA_029934875.1 Bacteroidales bacterium
GAATCCCTGTTTACAAAATCAATTTTACTGGTATCAACTACAACGATCTTTATTTCAGTTTGCGATTTGAAAAAGCCAAAGTATCCATCCTGGACCTCCTTCAGGTAAGTGGCACTTATATTCTGTTCATAGTCCCGTCCCCTCATTTTAATGTTCTCCAGGAGCCTATCAACGGGCAGATGCAGGTAGATGTATAGGTCAGGGTGAGGTGCATGAACATTGATGATCGTAAATAGTTTTCCAAATAATACCATTTCATCATCTTTCAGGTTATGCTTACTGAAAATGTATGATTTTGCCAGGTAATAATCGCTGATGATTCCCTGCCCGAACAGGTCGGGTTGCCCCAATTCGGTTTTTATTTGCTGGTATCGTTCCGATAGGAAGGAAAGCTCCAGCTGAAAAGCATAGCGGTCCGGGTCCTCGTAGAACTTGGCCAGAAAAGGATTATCACTGAATTGTTCCAGAATAATTCTTCTCCCGGTATCTTTCGCCAGCATATTGGCGAGGCTGGTTTTGCCAGCCCCGATGTTTCCTTCTATAACCAGGTAATTGTAGTCCAAGCTGTCTGAAAATGGTGTGAATTTGCTCCTGTAAAATAGAAAATCTTGCTGTGAAAATGGGAAAATCTGCGCATAAAAAAAACCCCGATCGTTTGAGAACGGGGTTTTGCAAGATTTATATTTGCTTAATTCCTTTCAGGTTTTGGTAAGAGAGCCTTCCTGGAGAGTTTCAGTTTTCCACTCTTCTCATCTACTGCGATGAGCTTAACTTCGACTACTTCTCCCTCTTTAAGGACTTCCTCAACTTTTTCCAGGCGCCTGTGTTCAACCTCCGAGATGTGAAGTAAACCGTCTTTCCCGGGCAGGATCTCAACAAAGGCTCCATAAGGAGTGATGGTTTTGACCTTTCCTTTATAGATAGTTCCAACTTCGGGTACTGCAACGATGCCCTTGATCCAGTTCATGGCTGCATCGATGGCAGCTTTGTCAACAGCAAATACATCCACAAGGCCAATGTTTCCGACCTCTTCGATGGTGACTGTACTGTTGGTTTGAGCCTGGATTTCCTGTATTACTTTTCCGCCAGGTCCGATCACTGCTCCAATCATATCCTTGGGAATCTCGATTCTCTGAATCCTTGGAGTATGTGGTTTGTAATCGTCATTAGGAGCAGACAGGGTCTCGCTTATTTTATCCAGAATATGCAAGCGGCCTACTTTGGCCTGTTCCAGTGCCTGGGAAAGGATTTCGTATGAAAGGCCATCTACCTTGATGTCCATCTGTGTGGCTGTGATCCCGTCGCGGGTTCCGGTCACTTTGAAATCCATGTCACCCAAATGATCTTCATCACCAAGGATGTCGGATAATATTGCGAATTTATCATTATCGGTGATCAGTCCCATTGCAATCCCTGATACGGGCTTTGATATCTGTATACCTGCATCCATAAGCGCCAGGGTTCCGGCACATACAGTTGCCATTGACGATGATCCGTTCGATTCAAGAATATCAGAAACAATCCTGAGTGTATAAGGCATATCGTCAGGAGAAGGAAGTACACCTTTCAGTGCCCTGTGTGCCAGGTTACCGTGTCCTACCTCTCTGCGGCTTGTTCCCCTGTTCGGGCGTGCATCGCCGGTGGAGAAAGCAGGAAAATTATAATGCAATAAGAATTTGTCATTTCCTTTTTTAAGCACATCATCGATGAGTTTTGCATCCATTTTCGTACCCAGGGTCACTGTGGTAATGGATTGGGTTTCACCCCTTGTAAATACAGCTGAACCATGTGCTGAGGGAAGATAGTCCACTTCGCTCCAAATGGGGCGAATCTCATCCATTTTTCTTCCGTCAAGGCGAATTTTATCATCCAGGACAGCACGGCGAACGGCTTCCTTTTCCACATCGTGGTAGTATTTACCCACCAGCCCTTTGTTTACTTCAACATCTTCGTCAGCCTCTTCTGCGAGTTTAGCAAGAAAATCCTCTTTCACTTTACCAAAAGCATCACTGCGTGCGTGCTTATCTGCATTTCCTGATTTTGCAATCTGGTAGGCGGCCTCATAGGTTTCATCCCAGGTCCGCTTCTTAAGATCTTCGTCGTTGACTTCGTGGCAATATTCTCTCTTCTCCTCTTTTGCTGTCTTTTTCATGAGGGCAAGCTGCGCTTTGCACATGGGCTTGATGGCTTCGTGAGCAAATTTGATGGCTTCCAGCATGTCTGCTTCGGAAACTTCTTTCATCTCACCCTCAACCATCATGATGTTGTCGTAGGTGGCACCAACCATGATTTCGATGTCCGCATCTTCCAGCTGGGCGAAGGTGGGGTTGATCACAAATTCTCCATTCACCCTTGCTACGCGAGCTTCGGCGATGGGTCCATGGAAAGGCACATCAGAAACAGCCATTGCAGCTGAAGCTGCTAATCCTGCCAGTGCATCCGGGGGAGTATCTGTTTCGGCCGACATCAGGGTGACAGTTACAAAAGTTTCTGCATGATAGTCATCCGGGAAAAGTGGGCGAAGCACCCTGTCCACTAGCCTTGACACAAGAATTTCATAATCGGAAGGCCTTGCTTCGCGCTTCAGGAAACCTCCGGGAAATTTTCCATTTGCAGCGTATTTTTCTTTGTACTCTACTGAGAGAGGCATGAAATCCACATCCTCCCTGGCATCTTTTGCGCTGGTAACAGTTGCCAGCATCATGGTGTCGCCCATGCGGACCATGACTGCGCCGTCGGCCTGCTTAGCCAGGACGCCTGTTTCTATGATAATTGAACGACCATCACCTAAATCGATGGTCTCTTGAATTGCTTTCGGTTTCGACATAATAATTGATTAAATACTATGAATACAAAAAAAGGCAATCCAAGAATTGCCTTTTTTGTAACTTAAATTTCTTATTTTCTGATTTGCAAGGACTTGATGATGGCGCGATAACGCTCAATGTCTTTATCCTTAAGATAATCCAGTAATTTTCTCCTTTTACCAACAAGTTTAAGCAGGGCCCTCTGTGTATGGTAGTCTTTCTTATTAGACAGAAGGTGCTGGGTAAGGTGATTGATTCTTGTGGTGAAAATGGCGATCTGGCCTTCGGCTGAACCTGTATCAGCTTCTGATTTTCCGTACTGCTTGAAGATATCCTTCTTCTTCTCCGTTGTTAAATACATTCCTCTTTTTCTACTTTATATACCTGTTTCAAAAATTGAGCTGCAAAGGTATGTATTTATTTTGATTTCACAATATCAGAA
>JAOZLK010000083.1:3349-10936 GCA_029934875.1 Bacteroidales bacterium
GCAGTAAGCATTGTGTAAGTGGATGAGCGCCTGACTTTCAAAGGCCCCAATGGGCTTAATACCGTGGGTGGCCCATTTATTAATAATCTGATTTGATTCTGCTTCCATCTCGAATAGAAGCCTGTTTCCCAGTAAGATGGCTGTATCATGATGCATGGAGTGTCCGTAAGCGAAGAGAAAGGGGACAAGCCCGTTGACGATCAAACCCAGGATGGCTTGTGGTCCCAAAACCTTTTTTAATTCATTCGAATTTTTCCCAAAGAGGTAATGGGTGTTCCAATAGGAGGAAGACTCCACCCTCAGAAGTTGTTCAAGCTCTATCAGTGATGCTGTATCAAGTATTGACTCCAGTAATGGTAAGCGAGTATGGATAAGTGATGCAAATTGAGATATCCTCAAAGTGGGGAATGAGGCAGGTCGCAGCCGCAGGAACTTCCACAGATGCCTGTCTATGGGGCCATTTCTGAACTTGTTAAGGTTTAATGAATAGCTCTTGTACAGATCCCTTTCATAGGGCCCTTCCAGGTCCTTTTCATTCAGGAATCCGGCCTGACCAAATAGAATAGCTTCAATATGCTGGAGCTTATCTCTGTTTTCCAGCAGCATATCAAGGGGAATCCCCTTAAGCGTCATTTCGAAGGGAAGGGAATTGAGAGGCTGGCCCATTGCAGCAGCCAGAACCAGGATGAGGGTTTCTTCCCAATTACGCTTGCTAGAGAAACGAAGACCTGAAATGTATTTGCATTTCCCTTCCAGCCTTTCACCCTGGAGCTGGGTTAGCCAGCGTCTTAAGTGAACATTACTGATGGTATGGATATGATGGTGACAATGCAGCCAGGATTCGTTTTCCTCTTGCTCCCTGTAGAAGGGCTGAATATCGAGAAGTAGGGTGTCAACCCTACGGCCAAGGGAAGTAAAGCTGTCGGAATCTTCCTGGCTGACCACATGAAGAACTACATTGTTATATGCACCATCAAGATGATGACCATGTTTTTCCCAGTCCGAGCCTCTCAGGTGGACCTCCACATTTCCCGCCCAAATCGTTTCCCCGATCTTGATTTTTGCATTGAAAAAATCAGGACCTGCATTCAAGTTCTTTGTGCCCGCAGAGAAGATATTTACTTCCTTGCCACATGTGGTCTTCAGTTCATATTGCCTGAATAATCCCCTTTCCCAAATGAGCTGCAGCCTTTCCTCTTTTATCATAAATACACCGGTTTTACACTCAATTAATGTGAGGAGTAGAGGAAATATCGTCTGCGCTTTCCTATTTTTGTCTTATGAACAAGCAAATCATATGTGCAGGGATCGTATTCGCAATGATCTTCTCTGGCTGCCAGCCTGATGCTCAATCAAATAACCAGGAACATCTTCTTCAATCACTTACCTGGTTTCAGCAATCTGCTGAGATGAAGGCAATCTATATTCAATCGTTCAATTGGGCCGGAAAGGTGATGATGGAAAAGTTGGAGCTGGAGTCAGAGCTTCCAATGGCCGTGGTGCTGGATATTGACGAAACGGTACTTGATAATTCGCCTCAGACGGCCCGGCAGGTAAGAGACGGTGTTCCTTTCAGTAATGAAATGTGGGATGAATGGTGCGGGCTGGCCCAGGCCGAAGCCTTGCCCGGGGCTTTGGAATTTACACTTAAGGCTGAGACCCTGGGTGTGGAGGTTTTTTACATTTCCAACAGGGGTATACATCTTCTGGATGTGACACTTGAGAATCTGAATTCTACCGGCTTTCCCTATGCAGATGCCGGGCATGTACTTCTGAAAACAGATACTTCGGCAAAAGATGACAGGCGGGCAAAAGTAAGGCAAAGCCACAATGTGGTCTTACTTATCGGCGATAACCTGGGTGATTTTACAGGAATATTTGACATGCGGCTGCATGGAGCCGATTCAGAGAATGTTCTTGCACATCGCGAATCCTTTGGTTTTGAATATATAATTCTTCCAAATCCGCTCTATGGCGGGTGGGAAAAAGAATTCAGAGGTGAATCGCCCGAGGAAACCAGGCTTAACAAAATGGATGCCCTGGTAAGCTACCAGCGCTAAAAAGCGTAGGCAAGTCCGACCATAATATCAACCGTTCTTACATAAAAGTCGGCCTGCAGGGGAGGTACATCAGTTGCTAAGCCCTCGAAAAGGTCAAATTTGTATTCAAATTGGGCGCGGGCCTGGCTGAAATCAACACCTAATTTCAGGGCCAGATTCTCGTTAAGTTTAAACCTGAATCCTCCTCCAGTAGTAAAGCCAAATGATACACTGCTGCCACTTACCACCGAGTGTATTTCATTTCCATCCCAGGATATCAAAAGTTCCTGATCCGGGGGTCTTAGAATCGTTACTCCGCCCAGAAGCCTGAGATCAAAATAAATTTTCTGTGTCAGCCTGGCCGAAAAATGGGGTCCCAGGTACAATGATATATTATTCCAGAAACCTTTTCCATACAGTTTTTCGGCATAATCAGGAATTTCCTCGAAATCAGCATAAGGCTCTACGTAGTCGATCATGTCCTGCATCAGGGAGTCGCTTATAGCATAATTGGATCCAAAAGAGAAAGAACCACCGATACCAAGGTAACTGGTCGGGAAATAACCCGCATCAAATTTGATAGCCCCTCCTGTTTTGGCATAGCCACTGGAGGAAAGGTCTCCTGTTTCACTATAGCCACCCTGGGGCAATGCTGCTCCGAAGGACAAGCTTGCAAAATTCTGCTGACCATACATCGAGGCACTCAGGAAGAGCACCAAAACCCATACAAATTTTCTCATCATCATCATCACGTATTTAGGTCAAAAATAGCAAAAATTTTATACTAAAGAGGCTTTCGACTGAAGGGCATTGTCATGCACCGGACGCCACCGCCTCCCCGGGAAAGTTCAGCCCCATCGATTGTAATTACACACTTTCCATATCCATTAAGGTCAACTTTTCCATCGCTTACATCCCTGGCCTTAAAAATCTCGTAGCCCGACTGGTTCAGGTTCTCAAGGGTGTTTACGTTCCGGTTGTACCCAATAATCTTACCCGGGCCAATCGCAAAGAAATTTGCACCGCTGTGCCATTGTTCCCGCTCCTGGACCATGGTATCGTTCTTTCCGCCACAATATGAAGGTTTCAGGTCCATTCCCAGGGAAGAAAGGGCCGAAACCAGGTTATCCACATTGTTGATTGAAACCACCTTCCCATTCTCTACATCAATTTGGATGGTCTGATACTTGTTGGATTTCATGATCAGCGGTTCGAAGACCATGCAGGAGTCCCTGTCCAGGATGGTAAAAACCATATCCAGGTGAATGAAAGATTCGGGCGATGAAGGCAGCTCCTGAACCAGGATATGATGCTTCTCTCTTTTCCCCCTTATCATCTTGGTAATGAAATCGATCCCCTGGGAGCTGGTACGAGTACCCAGTCCAACAACTGTGATGTTTTCAGAGGCAATGATGATGTCTCCCCCCTCAATTGAGAGACTCGATCTTTCCTTTTGCTCTTCAGCCGGGTTGATGGTTTTCGCCCGAAACATGGGGTGGTAATCAAAAATAGCCTGCATAATCAATGCTTCCCTGTCGCGAACCCGGTTTGCCATCCTGGCAATCAGTACCCTGTCGCCCATCGCAATGGACGAATCACGTGTAAAGAAGAAGTTGTGAAGCGGTCTTAAGGAAAAATATTCGTTGCTCAGGTAACCTGTAAGGGAAGTCCTTTCCATCGGGATTCCCTGGATAAGTTTAACAGCAAGATTTTTTTCATTGATCTCCAGCAGTTTGTCGATTAATTCGGGATGTCCCTCATTATAACAGGCCTTTTTAATAATCCTTTCCCTGATCTCGGAGGAGCGTAAAATATCCTTTAAGAGATCTTCTAC
Organism: Bacteroidales bacterium; assembly: GCA_029934875.1. Classification (GTDB taxonomy): domain Bacteria; phylum Bacteroidota; class Bacteroidia; order Bacteroidales. The sequence continues at coordinate 7,223 of JAOZLK010000083.1, forward strand.
CCGGTAAGAGGGGACCAGCTTTTGAAGCAGGCACTCCAGTTGTGTGTATTCCTTTCGGGCTACTGAAAGATTCAGGATGTCACTGTAAAGTGCCCGCTCCGCATTTTTTGGGGTCATGTTTTCCACCTCCGGGCCGGGAGGATGCAAAATGACCCCTTGAAGATCACCTATCTCTGAATATAGCTGGATAGCAGGCATGGGCCAAAGTTAATAGAAATCCTGCAGGATTATTCGGAAAATCCGTTCCGTTTATGGGAGCTGTCACAATAGGGCTTGTTCTTTGATTCACCGCAGCGGCAAAGAAAAACCGGTTCTTCCCTGGCAATGATCCTTCCTGTGGAGTCGGCGATCCTGAAGAATCCGGTAATTTCAAGCGGACCTCCCGCGATGATTTTAAAGCGTGTCATCTGTAAATCCAATTTTGCGATGAGTTCCGTCACAGTAGGGCATATTCTTTGAATTTCCGCACCTGCAGAATGAGGTCATGATGCTGGGCTTCAGTTCATCACCGTCCTTCCCGAGAATCTTGAAATTGCCCTCAACAACAATGGGGCCGTCCTTCATGATTCTAATGTTGCTTGGTTTGATCCTTTCTTGCTGGGGCTTAGCCTTCTCCTCCTCTGGTCCTGTCAGGGTTTGAGGGTTCTCCTCCTCCCTGGTCACCTCTCTCTGGGCCAATCTCTCACTCTCGCTAAGATCCTTGTTATATTTCCAGATTATGGCCTGGGTGGGACATTTATTAACTACTTCAGCGATTTTTCGGCTTGGTGCTCCTTCCATATTTACCCAGGGTCTTCTCCCGGGATTAAATACCTCGATCAATTCCCTGAAGCAGGTGGTTGCATGGATGCATTTGGAGGGTATCCAGAACACGGTAATCTCACCATTTGTGTATTGTCTGTTCCGGGGATCATTCATAAATCGTTCTTCTTCTGGTTCAGCATTTAAAAACAATTCTATTGGGCGAATGTTCACCGGGATTTATATCAGCCTTAAAATAGCTTTATTGTCTAAAGAAAGCCGGCTTCGATGCCTCTTACTATATCTTCTATTTTTGCATCTTCACCTTCCGGATTATACTTGGCTTTCAGATTGTTGCCAAAAATGCGGGCAATGCCCTGCCAGAGAAAGGCTGAGAATCCTCCCTTCAAATCCTTGATCACTTCGTAGGAAGTTTGTCCTGTCTCTCTGTCGATGAGCTTCACCAGGATGATTCCCTGGGTGATGGTAAGTTTTCTGAGGTCCTTTTCAAATTCATTCATAATCTCCTTCTCAGCCTGCTTAATATACTCCTTTTGTTCGGCTTCACTCTGAAGCTTCAAAAGTTCTTCATCAAGTTGCTTTAGTTTTATGGCAGCAATCCTGGAATAGGGGTAAGCTTTCTTTACATTTCTCACAAGTCTTTTGTCTCTCCTTTTATAGCTCAGGTAATCGAAATCGGAGCTTTTATAGATACGCACCTCTTCCAGTTCAACTATAGGTATGGTATCATTCCCATCGATAATTGCCCTGGTCACATGAATGCTGTCAGGATTAATATCCTGGGAAAAAACAGGATTTTGCCAGAGCAGAAGTATGCAAACAGGCAGCAGATATTTGAATATGAAATTCAAGTATGAAAGATCAATCAAAAACCGTTCCTAAATATTGAATCTATTTCATCATTTCCAGCATTGCACTCACCACATTATCTGCTCCATTTGCAATCTGGTCGATGTTTGCATCAAGCATGTAACAGGGAGTTGTGACTACTTTGTATGAGCTGTCCAGAACCACTTCGCCATGAGTGGCTTTTACATGAGTGGCACCTACAGATTCCATTGCCTGTGCGGTTCCATCGTCATCTCCAATGGTGAGCTGAACATTTCCCAGGATTTTAGCCAGGATCACTGGAGAAATACACAGGGCCCCGATTGGTTTATTTTGCTCCACCATCCCTTTGATGGCATCCTCTACCTCCGGTAAAACGGATGCTTCAGCACCGTCAAAAGCCCAGCTACAAAGGTTTTTAGCTGCGCCGAAACCTCCCGGAAACAAGAGGCCGTCAAACTTGTCCGGAGTAAAGAGCTTGAGGTCCAGGGCTTCTCCTCTGGCAATCCGTGCCGATTCCACCAATACATTTCTCGTTTCATTCATCTCCTCTCCATTGAGGTGATTGATTACATGGTGCTGGTCCACATCCGGAGCAAATACCTTGTAGGATCCTCCTTTCCGGGAAATGGCAAGCATGCTTAGAGTGGCTTCATGGATCTCGGCTCCGTCAAATACGCCGCATCCGGATAAAACTATTGCAAATTTTTTCATAAGGCTTGGATTTGATATTTTTACAGAGACTAATTTATGAAATACCTGAGAACATTTATTGCTTTACCCCTGAAGGTAAATAATCATTTTCTATTGGCGAGAGAGGAAATGATGCAGAGACTTGCAAATGAGAGGATTAGCTGGGTTGATCCGGGACGCTATCATGTGACCATCAGGTTTCTTGGCGATACCCCTCCCGAAGAGCTTGAGATGCTCAGGCAATCAATGAGGGATAGAATAAGTGTTCCCGGAAAAACGAGGGTGCAGCTGAATCATGTTGGCAGTTTTGGACCACGGAAAAAACCCAGGGTTATCTGGCTTGGATTTGAAGATTCCCATTTTTTCGAATCTTGGAGAGATGAAGTCGATAAGGCTCTGGAGGATTGTGGAATTATGCCGGACAGGCAGGCTTTCAGAGCGCATTTAACACTTGGACGGATTCGGGCATTAAAGGATCTTAAGGGATTCTATGAGGTGATTGAATCCATGAAGGATCGTTTTTCAGGAGAAATTCTGTCCGACCGGCTTGTCTATTATAAAAGTGACTTGGGTAGTGGTGGCCCTGTTTATACGCCCCTTGAAGAGCTTATTTTCCCTGATCAGCCTTTTTGAATTTCTATTAACAGATCATCCTTCATAACGGAATCGCCTTTTTTTACCTCCACCGTCTGAACTACACCGGAAACGTGACTGAGAATTTCATTCTGCATCTTCATCGCTTCAAGGATGATGATCGGTTCTCCCTCTTTCACCTCAGCACCCTTTTCCACCAGGATGTCGATGATCTTTCCTGGCATGGGAGCTTCAATGAATACCTGTGAGGACGAATCGGACTGCTGTTCGAGGAATCTTCTTCGCTTCAGGGAGAAGGGCGTTTCAACACTGAAAGAGTGCCATACGCCATTGACCATAACGGTGTATTTATTCTGGTTTTTCTCGATCACATCCAGCATATACTTTTTATTCTTCCATACGATGTAGGAGAAGCCGTTGGGATCTTCACGCAATTTGATATCCACTTTTTTACCCTGGTAAGAGATCTGTTTCTCCAGTGGATTCTTAAACTCGTAGGTCTTATTGGTGGGACTAAGGGCAATAAGCCTGGACAGTTTCTTCTTCTTTTGTTCTTGAGCCATTTCAGAATCTGAATTTAACGTAAGCGTTTATTCATTACCCATGGGGAAATATCTTTTCCCTTCTCAATCTGGAGGTCATTACCCTCAATCTCATCCAGTTCCCTGGCATAATCAAAAGTTGCAAAGAAGGCTGCAAGCATTGCTTCATCCGGCTCCTGGTGATAGTGGAGCTTCAACTCTTTGCTAAGGAAGGATGTATTGAATTTTCCTTTTCTGAAATTCTTATTCTGCAGGACTGCCCTGCAAAATGCCAGGGTGGTCCGGGTGCCTTTAA
>JAOZLK010000084.1:0-1647 GCA_029934875.1 Bacteroidales bacterium
CAACACAAGATCGTATGACTACAAATACCCATTTATAGGTATTTATCCATAGGATTCAATTTAAACTCATTCTAAGCTTGCTTGAAGCAACTGCTTATCCTGTATTGCCTATCTTATTTCAATATTTCTGTTCAATACCGGGCATTAAAGGTGAACAGGTCTCTTTCCCGGTTGTTATAGAGCTGAAACCATCTGTACACTCATATACGATATGGATACCCATCTGAATAAAATACAGGAGACCCTGGGGAAACCCTATAAGGACCTGGAATTTCTCCTGCAATGCTTTTCTGAAGTGCTGGAAGAGAATAATGAACTGGATCTTGCTGCACAAATGCCCTGGATTTCCCAGGCGGAGCCAGTGTTTACCCCTGGCAGGCTGAATGAGCAGTTGCATCTTTATTCCATATGCTTTCAGCTTTTGAATTTGTGTGAAGTGAATGGAGCGGTTCAGAACCGAAGGCGTAAGCAGGAAGTGGATGGCCTCGGCAGTGTAAATGGCCTATGGGGGAATGTGCTGGAAAATCTGAAAAGCTCTGGCTTCGATGAGAAAATGATCCTTGAGCAATTCAGGAATGTGGAGGTGGAGCCGGTGCTTACTGCGCATCCCACTGAAGCAAAGCGGCCGGTTGTACTTGAATTGTATCGCCAGTTATATCTGCTCATGGTGAAGCTGGAAAACTCCATGTATAACAGTTACGAGAGGGCCGAAGTAAAACATGATATTAAGCGGATTTTACACAAACTCTGGTTTATCGGGGAGATATTTATTGAAAAGCCAGCTATAGAATCGGAGTTGGAAAATGCACTGCACTATTTCTACAAGGTATTTCCTGAAGTTCTGCCTTTTCTTGATTTCAGATTGAAGCAAGCCTGGAAGGAGTCGGGTTTCGACCCATCCCTGGTTGAGGATACGGGAGCTTTCCCTTCGCTTACTTTTGGTAACTGGGTTGGGGGCGACAGGGATGGTCACCCCCTGGTAACAGCCAAAGTCACAGAAAGAACCCTGAAGGCTTTCCGGATGCATGCATTCAGACTTGTTATTAAACAGCTGGATGACCTTTCTGAGAAGTTGAGCATTTATTGTCATGCGGTGCAACTTATTCCTGAATTCAGGAAGAGGCTTGATATCCTGCAGGACGAGACCGGAGCTCTAAGCAACAACGAGCCTTTCAAACTTTTTGTAAGCCTTCTGAAAAGGAAGTTACCCCTTGAAGAGCGTTCAGGCGGAGGGCTCTTTCTGAGGGATAATGAAATCTCATATCGAAGCTCGGGAGAATTGACTGACGATTTGAACCTGCTTAAAAGAGCGCTTGTGGAATACGGTGCCTCGTCCCTTGCCGGCTACGATGTTCAGAAAGTTTTAAGGCACCTGGATATATTCGGTTTTCACCTGGCCCGGCTCGACATCCGGCAGAACAGCCAGTATTACGAAAAAGCGTTGATGGATATTGTTAAGACCAGTATGCCGGAAATGCATAAAACACTTGCCAAAGATAAGCAAGCTTTCAGACAGTTCATCCTTGATGAACTTTCCCATAACCGTCCTTTTATTACCAGGCTGGATCTTCTGAAGTCGGACAAAGCCAGGGAAGCAGTGGATACTTTTCGGATTCTGACCGCTCATATCCGGAATTATTCTGAACG
>JAOZLK010000084.1:1747-10926 GCA_029934875.1 Bacteroidales bacterium
GGGCGGTGATGACGAAAAATAATCCCAGGACAAACGATCCAAAGCAGGAAGAGTTATTTAGCTATATGGCAGATGAGAGCTACCGGACCTTCAAACAGCTTACCGGTCACCCTTCTTTCATTCGTTTTTATGAGCAGGCCACTCCCATCGATGTCATTGAATCGAGTAAAATCGGATCGCGTCCTTCACGCCGAAGGGGTAAAAGAAGCCTGGAAGATCTGCGGGCCATACCCTGGGTTTTCAGCTGGACCCAGTCTCGCATGCACATTTCCAGCTGGTATGGGGTGGGATCTACCCTTGAAAAGATGAAGGAGGAGCATCCCGATTTGTATGCTCATCTCAAGGAACAGGCAAAGGATGAAGACTTTGTCAGGTATGTGCTCACCAATGTGGATACCAGCCTGGCAGCCACCGATGAGGATGTCATGCGCATGTATGCCCGTCTTGTGGATGATGAAGGGGTAAGGGAAGATGTACTCGGCATGTTGTTGGATGAACTGTCCCTGACCCGCCTGATGATGCTTGATCTACTGGGGAGCCCCATTTCAAAGCGGCGACTGAACCATTACTACTCAACCCAGTTGAGGGCGGAGGCCCTACTTCCCCTGCATAAGGAACAGGTACTCCTCCTGGGGAACTGGAGGAAATTGAAAAAGGAGGGTAAGTCAAAAGAGGCCGACGAGGTGCTGCAGAATCTGCTACGCAGTGTGAATGCCATTGCCAATGCCATGGGCACGACGGGGTAAATTCCCTATCTTTTGTTTGAAAGGTTCTTTTTTAAAAGGAAAATAATGAAAGACTTTAGTGATCAGGTCACATTGGGACGAACGGGTCTCCAGGTGGGCCGCTTAGGGATCTCTTCCAGTTATGGCGCTCCGGCAGCGGCCTTCGAGGAAGCCTTTGAAAGGGGTTGTAACTATTTTGTGATGGGTAGCTTCATGAAGGGGCGATCCAGGGAGATGATCAAGGCCATCCATAATATTCGCCGGAAGGGAGAAGGTGATAAGCTGGTGGTCTGCCAAATGGAATACACCCACTCCTACCTCCTGGGGAAACCCCATTTTTACAAGGGATTAAAGAAGCTGGGGCTGGAATATGTGGATGTGCTGATGCTGGGTTACTATCCTTCTGCTCCACCCAGGCATATCATGGCCCTGGGCAGGCATCTGAAAGAGAAGGGAGTGGTTCGCCATCTTGCCCTGTCGGGTCATAGCAGGAAGCTCTTTCCCAAACTGATGGATAGCGAAATTGATATTATGCAGGTAAGGTACAATGCTGCAAACTCCGGGGCAGAGAAAGATGTTTTTCCCTTTTGTGGTGGAGAGAACCGTCCGGGCATGATTTCTTATACAGCCACCCGATGGGGGCAGCTGCTGAAGGAAAGTAAAATGCCCCCTGGTGAAGCTCCTTTAAGCGCCAGGGATTGTTACCGTTTTGTCCTGAGCAACCCGGCTGTGGATGTCTGCATGACCGGTGCGCGTACCCTGGAGATGATGAGGGAGAACCTGGGGACTCTTGATTCGGAACCTCTCAATGAGGAAGAAATGGAACGAATCCGCAGAATTGGTGACCATGTCTACGGGAAACCGCGTCCCCAGGTGGAGAAATAAGCCCAACTTGCTTTAACTATTTATGCTGGTGATGATCTTTCCTTCCAGGGTCTGAAAGTCTCTCATTAAGTTGGCGCACATGCAGGAGTGAATCGGCAGCAGGAGCAGGGTATCTCCAATACGGGTCTGATCAAAGAGGGTCCCGCACTGTTCAAGAACTCCATGCTCCTGGGAGAGGGAGGTGATAAAATTCTGCTCTTCGGGAATGCTCCATCCCTTTCCGGAATTGCTCACCACCTGGCCAAACACAAGTTTGTTCCCCATTTGCAGGGACTCTTTTGAAAAGTGAATGCCACCTCCATGAATCAACAGCTGTTTGCGGGCAGGGTAGGTCCCGCTTACCGGACAGGCCATGGCCACAGCCACATCATTGGGGGAGCAGGAACCCAGCATCATCTGGGTCAAATCGTAAAAGATAAAGTTGCCGGGGGTGATTTCATCAATACCGCTAAAATCGCACTGTGTGCTACAATTGGGTGTGTCACCGTAGAGGGCAAGGGGCTCAAGATGCTTAAACTGGCTTTTCAGCGCGCCCAGGTTCCGCATGGATTTCTCATGGATGGCCCAGCGCCTGTTCGGATCGCTGCTCTTGTAGGAGTGACCGGCATGGCAGTAAAAACCCCTGAAGTGAAGCTTCTGATTGTCACCGGCAGCTGAAAGTAAACGCTCTATCTCATCCCTGTTTTCTGACTTTATACCGGTACGGCCATATCCCGTATCAACATCCACATAAAAGTGGGTGCTTTGCTCCAGGGAAGTGAGGAAGTCAAGGGTGTCGGGATTATCCAGCAGGATGGAAATACGGGCTGATTTTGAAAGTTCATTGAGTTGCCGGATGTCAAGCGGATTAAAGGGGAAGGCCACCAGGATGTCTTTCCAGCCTGCAGCCGCAAAATACTGTGCCATGCGAAATGAAGAGACTGTAATTCCTGAAACTCCGAAATCGCGGAACCAGGATCCGATCTCGGCCGACTGGTGGGTTTTAAAATGAGGACGGAATGAAAGCTGATTATGATGGGCCTTTTGGGCCATTCTTTCAATGTTTGTGAGGCATTTTTGCTTATCAAGCAGAAGGGTGGGCATCATATCTGGCTTATCATTGTTTGTCTTAAAGTTCATCATCAACTTCTCTTCCAGCCAACAAGGCGATCATATTTTCAGAAGCCCTGGTGTGAATGCATTTCATGGCATAATCGGAGTACCAGGCCACGTGGGGTGTGGCTACTACATGAGGGTGTTTCAGTAGTCCCGACTGAGCCGGTCCTGTGGGTTCGTTTTCAAAAACGTCAAGCCCTGCGCTGTGTAGCGCCCCCGAATCCAATGCCGCCAGCACTGCCTTTTCCCGAACTACTGCGCCGCGGGAAGTATTAATGATCACTGCTACCTGGCCCAGCTCGCTGAGGCTTGATTCATTGATCATGTGACGCGTTTCGCTGCTCAGATTGCAATGCATGCTGATCACATGGCTTTCCCGCAGTAAATCGCCCAGTTCCACCTTTTTCACCTTGAACTGATTCATATAGCTCCCCGACTTATATGGATCAAAGGCACATATATTTTTAAAGAGCGGGGCTGCTTTAAGGGCGAACTGACTTCCGATTCGTCCAAGTCCTATGATTCCCAGGGTTTTGTCGTGCAGTTCAAATATTTCTTCGCGGCTGGGTTTTCCAAATGATCCGGCCCGCTTGCCCTGCAGGTTTCTTGTGCAGGCAAACAGCAGGCCCAGGGCATGGTCGGAAACTGAATGATTTGCATAGCCCTGGACGTTGGCGATGCGAATCCCCCTTTTCTTTGCTTCATCCAGGTCGATATTATCATAACCCACACCATAACGAACGATGGCTTTCAGATCAGGCATTTGATCCAGTTCAGCAGATCCCACCGGGCTATCCCTTACAAGGAGACCAACTGCTTTTTGGGCTGATTCAAATGGGCGTGGGCCCCGTTCTTCCTTCCCCCTGGCTATGGAAAGTTCATACCCATGGCTGCTAAACAATTTTTCTTCATACTCATAAGAGCTGTATCCGCCATCAATGATCGTTATTTGCTTCATTTGCTTTTCCTGCTTAGGATTTCTGAAAGTACAAGGCTGGAAACCACGAAGCTAAGGAAGAGGTAGAAACCTCCCAGTAGTTTTGTACCGTTGGTGGTGAATATTTCCACCGCATCGGACGAGCGGCTCAGCATGTCCATCTGGTTGCCCACAATGCCGTTGAAGCCGATGTAGGCCATGAAGATGGCTACAACCATTACATCGGCCATGGACCATTTGCCCGATTTAAATACAAAGAAACGGATGATTTTATTGCTGTTCAGGCGCTCATTACCCAGCGACCAGAGCAGGGAAGAGATTAGTTTGAGGGTGGGGAAAATGATGGAAAAAGTGAATACCAGGACGCCCACAAAAATCATCTCGATGGAGCCATCCCTTATCAGGATCTCCACCAGGTCGGAGATGCTTTTGCTTTGAAAGAAAATGATGTTGTCTGCAAATCGTATCTCTTCCCCAATGAGTTGGAAGCGGAGCAAATCGATCATTGCTTCCAGGTCGATCATGGGAGTGGTAACACCTCCAATGAGCAGGCAGAGCGAGGCGAACATGAGCGTCAGGGCCCTGGGCCAGCCCCTGGAATATGGTGTGAGGGTGTTTAAAAGGAAAATGAGCAGAACCGCCCCAAGGATCATCAGGACTTTCTGATTTATGGCTTTTGATCTCTGCTCAACTTCAGCTTCAAGGTATTCACGGCAGGCTATTTTATTGTCAGTGTCGTATTTGGCCAGGACCTCCAGGAAGGGTCTCATACTGTCGAGGCTGTAGGTCTCCATTGAGAGATTGCCCAGTTTGTCGGTGAGGTAGGTTTGAATCCCCTTTTTGGTTTCTGGTTTGTTGAGCTCGTCAAGTACCTTTGCAGCATAGGAGGGAACAGAGTCTCTGAGCTGGTTCACATCCAGCACCATGCCGGCAATCATTCGCTTCATGGAGGAGAACTGACCTGATGTTCGCTCCTTGATGATGATCTCCAGGTCGTCCAGCAAGCTGTACATGATATTCTCCAGGCTATGTTGAAGCTCTACCCTGTTCTCGGGAGCAAGGTCCATTTCCAGGATTTTTTTACTCATGATCAGGGTAACCTGGTCCCTCCATTCATCAGCATTCATCAGCCCGTAGCGGGCATGGTTGATTTCAGCCAGGTCTGTTTTCATCTCCTGGTTTTCTTTGGCCTGCACAATCATCTGGGTGGTCAGTGTGGTGGCAACTCCCAGCAGCCCCAGGCTGATTAGTATAATGAAGTATTTCATGTTTTCATTTTGTCAGACGCATAAGTTAGTAAAAACATGATTTATCTGTTAAATTTGGGGCTTCATAAATCAAATAAACCCTGACATAATGAGAATCTTCCTCATGCTTCTAATGGCTTTCTGCCTCCTTTCACCCCTTTCTGTAAACGCCCAGACCGATCCGGTCATGCAAAAAATTGTGAAGATCGGACAGAGCGATAATCAGTGCATGGATCATCTTGATATTCTTTGCAATCGTTTCGGTGGAAGGCTGATCGGTTCGGATGCATACGAAAATGCATCGATCTGGGCCGCAAGCAAGTTTGACGAGTGGGGCATGGAGGTAGTAATGGATGAGTGCGGTGAACTGCCGGTGGGCTTTAACCGGGGGCCCTGGTTTGGCAAGCTGTTGGCTGAGGAGGGCATGAGTCTCCATTTTGCCACTCCCTCCTACACTTCGGGGACTAAGGGGGTGCAGCGTGGTCATGTGTTGATTGAACCCAAAACAGAGGCCGAATTTGAAAAGATGAAGGGTGCACTTAAGGGTGCCTGGGTTTTGATCGCTGGCCAGAACAAAGGTTGGCCCATCGATTTCTCGGCTGAAGCTGATACCCTGAGGGATTCGCTCAAAGTGGTCAACGCAGAAATTGAGAAACAGAACAATCAGATCAGAAGGGAAAACTGGAGCAAGCGGCACAGCAATGAACCAGACAAGCTGCTGCTGCCCATGAGCGATGAGCCTGCCCTTTTTTACCGGGAGATGGTGGAGGCCGGAATTCTTGGAATTATACAGTCTTCCTCAACACCCATTCGCGTCCTCTACGACCGGAAGAACATTAATGATATGACTTTCGAAACCCTGCCCACGATACCTGATATCAAGCTGGACGAGCACCAGTATAAGAAGATTTACCAGATGGCCAGGGAGCGTCGTTACTTCCAGCTGGAGTTTGACATTCGCAACCATTGGAAAATGGGCCCCGTGAAGTATCATAATGTGATCGGGGTGATTCCGGGAACCGAGTTTCCCGATGAATATGTAATAATGAGTGGTCACCTGGATGCTTTTGATGTGGGTACAGGTGGAGTGGATGACGGATCGGGAGTGACTCCCACCATGGAAGCTGCCCGCCTGATTATGGAGGCAGGCGGAAAACCCAAACGGACCATACTGGCCATTCTCTGGGCTGGTGAAGAGTTTGGCCTGCTTGGATCCACCAACTGGGTGGAACAACACGAAGCGGATCTGGGTAATATCTCCAACATGCTGAACCGAGATGGTGGTCCGGAAGTTCCCGTGGCCATATCTGCATCAGCAGCACAAATGGCTGATCTGAAGGGCATTGTTGAGATAATAAACACCATTAATCCGGACTTCCCGCTTGAGTTAAAGGAGCGCAAACCCAGGCCAAAACCCGAACGGGCCTGGGGAACGGACAGCGGACCCTTTGCAGTGAAGGGGGTGCCCACCGTCGGTTTTGACCTGGGTGATCCCAAAGGATATAATTTTTCTTATGGTGAAATATGGCACACCGAACGCGACCTCTATAACAAGAGTATTCCAGAGTACCAGGAGCAAGCTACAGTTGCCACTGCAGTGCTGGTCTACGGTCTTGCCATGCTGGATCACAAACTTTCCAGGGAAGGGTATTACATTGAAAAATCGGAGGAAGAGAAGTAAAAACAGGGTTTAATCCCGATACTCTTTTTTTGGCTGAATTGGGAATCGCCTCATCAGGGTTTCCACTTTTCCAGGAATTGTTCTTACCCGCTTTTTCGGGTTTTTCTGGACGGCGCTGGAGCTAACGATCTGCCATATCTGATTTTTACTGCCGTCGTAAATATTCATGATAATTGTACCCTTAAGTTTCGAACGTTGTTTATAGGAGTTGCCATAAGCACCACCATAAGCACCCCCGTAAGCACCGCCATAACCATAACCATATCCGTAACCTCCACCGTAGTGGTTGTATGCACCTGCTCGTCCAACATAGTCGTTGTATCCGGAGTAAGCGGTCTGATCACTGGTTACCACGTAGACGGAAACCTGCATATTGCCTGTGGTATTCACCCGCTTAAAGCCCCGTCGGCTAAATTCTCTGACAAAGGCATCTTCTAAAAGCTTTTTATCGCCAGCGTCGAACATTTCTTCATCAAGATCCTGCCAGCTTATAAAACTGAAGCTCTCGTATTTGGTGAAATCCGGTGTTTTCTCAGGGTCCGTAAGAACTTTCACTGAAGAGCAGGAGAATGTAGCGATGGCAAGGGTCAGTATTGAAATTGCTTTTAATATTTTCATCAGGCGTAGGTTTTTATCGGGACCAGGGATGCTGAATTTTCCGGAACCGTTTGCAAATATACCAAGTTTTTAGTCACATTAACCTGAAATCTTGGCCTGGCGAGATTTTTGCCTTTCATTTTAAGGGCCCAATCAATTCAATGATGTTGCCATCCGGATCCTGTATCAGGACAAAATGGTTTTCTCCAAGGGGGATGGGGGTATCGCCCAGGAGTTTTATCTTGTGTCTCTCAATTCGCTTTAAGAAGGGCTCCAGGCTATTCACCATTATGGTTACATACTGCATGCCATTGTCGTCCTGAATATAGGTGGGCATGGGATGAGCTGCATCTTTTCCGAAGCTCATTAGTTTCCACTGGTTGGCATCAGGGGCGTCTACCAGCTTCAGCACATCTACATGAAAGGGAACTCCATTTGAAAGGCCGGATGTTTTTGCAAAGGCAGAATCCACATCAAATTCTCCCACCTTTCTCATTCCAATCACGTTCAGGTAGAAAAAGAGAGAGGAATCAATGTCCTTCACCACCACACCCACACCGATCTGATTACTGGAAAATTCGCTTTGTGCCATGGTGTTTGTGCTTAGAATGGTGGCCATTGCCAGGATTAGAATAGTTAGTTTTTTCATCATTTCATTTTTGTTTTACGGAATCATAGACCTGTACTTTTTTCCATAGGGAGGATGCATTTTCAATGAAGTCTTTATGAAGCTGGTGCTCCTGGTAGAGGTCCTGCTCTTTTTTTGAATCAAAGGAGAGGATCAGGCTATAGGTCCAGGTAGAATCGATGACCTCCCTGTCGGTGTCGGCAGGTGCCCCGATGTGTTTGGTTTTAATCAGATCGACCTTGTCGATGAACTTTCTGAGTTCGGACATGAATTTTTTATGTGTCTCTTCAGAATCATCCACTAACCAGAAGAAAACCACGTGCATAAAACTGCCCTCGCTTTCTTCTGTCATTTTCACTTTCGCTTTGCCTGGTGAGGCAAGAGCAAGCAAGGCTGTTATACCTCCCAGTTTTCTGATAAAGTGTCTTCTCTCTTTCATAATAGACAAGCTGTTAATGTTTCAAAATATAGTCAAAAAAATTGAATTATTCTTATATTACAGATATGAAAGCACTTGTTCTTGAAGAGTATAACAAACTGGTATATAGAGATTTTTCTGATCCAGAGGTGGCTGCAGATGAGGTGCTTGTGAAGGTGGAGGCAGTGGGGATCTGCGGATCGGATGTGCATGGAATGGATGGAAGTACCGGGCGCAGGATACCACCCATTGTTATGGGGCATGAAGCTGCCGGGATCATTACTGCCCTGGGCAAAGATGTAAGTGGCTGGTCTGAGGGTGACCGTGTCACCTTTGATTCCACCATTTATAAACTGGACGATTGGTACACACGCAAGGGTTTATATAACCTGAGTGATGAGAGAAAAGTCCTGGGTGTTTCCCCCGGTGAATACAGAAGGCATGGTGCATTTGCTGAATATGTGAATGTACCACAGCATATTTTATATAAAATTCCCGATGAGGTAAGCTTCACGCAGGCCTCCATGGTGGAACCTGTGGCAGTTGCTGCCCATGCCGTTGAGCTAAGCCCCGTTTCATTGAATGATACAGCCCATGTGGTGGGTAGCGGTATGATCGGCTTGTTTGTGATCCAGGTACTCAGGGCCAGGGCTTGCGGGACCATCATAGCGGTCGATATGGATGATGATAAACTGGTCCTGGCCAAAAAACTTGGGGCCGATCTTGGGCTGAACCCCAAGAAGGATGATATACGGAAAGAAGTTGAGGCTCTGACCGGGGGTAGAGGGGCTGATGTGGCTTTTGAGGTAGTGGGTATTTCAGAAACAGTGAATACCGCCATAGCATCCGTTCGTAAAGGAGCTACAGTTACCCTGGTCGGTAATTTGAGCCCGGCTGTGGAACTTCCCCTGCAGGTGGTGGTCACGAAGCAGCTGAGGCTGCAGGGAAGTTGTGCAATCTGTGGTG
>JAOZLK010000085.1 GCA_029934875.1 Bacteroidales bacterium
CCCAGGGTGACCTTCACCTGGTTCACGCTACCTGCCTCGCAGATGGGCACAACATTTCCATCCAGGTTTTCCCCATTGAGATTCAGCTCTTTGACACCGGAAGAAACATGATCCGGGTTGGAAATCTCTATCTGGTAGGTGGCCCCTCTGAATTTCCGTGTAACCTTATAGCCATCCCAGTAGGAAGGAATCGAAGGATTGATCAAGAGGCCGTCAAAATCGGGACGGATACCAAGGATGAACTGCGAAATAGCATAAAAGTTCCATGATGCTGTTCCTGTGAGCCAGCTGTTCTTGGCCTGACCCGGGGTATGGGCATCCTTACCCGCGATCATTTGAGAATAAACATAGGGCTCGGTCTTGTGCAGCTCACTGATCCCTTCCAGGTAAGGTGGACAAATCTTTTTGTAATAGTCCCATGCAGCATCTCCATTCCCGGCCAGGGTTTCAGAGATCATGATCCAGGGATTATTGTGACAGAAGATACCCGCATTCTCCTTATAGCCTTCCGGGTAGGTGCTGATCTCACCATACTTCACTATATACTTTGAGAATGGTGGATTGTTCAGGACGATCCCGTACTCGCAATCGAGTCGCTCCTTCACCGAATCCAGTGCCTGCCGTGCGCGTCCATCTTCCAGCCCGATACCGGCCATGATGCACATGCCCTGGGACTCAATAAAAATCTTTCCTTCCTCGCACTCCTCGCTTCCAACCTTTTCTCCAAAGTGGTCGTAGGCCCTGATAAACCATTTTCCATCCCATCCATGCTCATCGACCACGGCTTTCATTTCCCGGATGTGAGCACCTGCCTCACTAGCCTCTGACTCCTTGCCCAACTTGTTACACAGCTTCACAAAGGCATCTCCGTAGAGTACAAACATGCCGGCAATAAAGACCGATTCGGCCACACCACCCTCCATGTTTTCGGTGGTCTGGAAAGACTCC
Organism: Bacteroidales bacterium; assembly: GCA_029934875.1. Classification (GTDB taxonomy): domain Bacteria; phylum Bacteroidota; class Bacteroidia; order Bacteroidales. Next base: position 949 of record JAOZLK010000085.1, read on the forward strand.
CCAGGGGTCTCAGAAAAGCAGTTCAGGTTCAGGCAGTCGTTCCAGTCAGCCCTTCCGATGAGCGGAAGCTTATGCGGGCCCAGGTTATTTACCACGTGATAGAAGGAACGTTTCAGGTGCTCAAACAATGTAGCTTTATTGGATTCATCATTATCGAAGGGTACCATTTCATCAAGAATGGACCAGTCGCCCGTCTCCCTGATATACTCATCGGTGGAAAGGATAAGCCAGAGCGGATCATCGTTGAAATTACGTCCGACGGCATCGTTCCCCTTTTTGGTAAGGGGCTGGTACTGGTGGTAGGCACCCCCATCCTCAAACTGCGTGGATGCAATATCAATAATGCGCTCCCTGGCCCGCTCGGGAACCTGGTGTACAAAGCCGATCAGGTCCTGGTTGGAATCCCTGAAGCCCATGCCCCGGCCAATGCCCGATTCGAAGAAGGAAGCACTGCGACTGAAATTAAAGGTTACCATACACTGGTACTGGTTCCAGACATTTACAGCCCGGTTAAGCTCCTGTTCGGGGTGTTCCAGCTGGTAGACCGAAAGCAGGTCATCCCAGAATGTAGCAAGCTCTTCAAAGGCCCGGTCCACATCTGCAGCAGTCTGAAACTTCGCAATCATCTCTTCGGCAGGGGCCTTATTGATTACCTGCTTGGCCACAAACTTATCCTCAACAGGTACCTCAACGTAGCCAAGTACAAAAACAAGCTCCTTCTCTTCACCCGCATCCAATTCAATTTGCAGGTGATGAGAAGCAATAGGAGACCATCCATGGGCATGGGAATTCCTCGATTTGCATTCCATTACTGCATCAGGAGCATCAAACCCGTTGTAAAGTCCCAGGAACGATTCCCGGTCGGTATCCAGCCCGTCGACTTTTTGGTTGACTGTGTAGAAGGCATAGTGGTTGCGACGTTCCCGGTATTCGGTTTTATGATATATAGTGGAATCGACAATCTCCACCTGGCCCGTTGAAAAATTTCTCTGAAAGTTGGTATTATCGTCCAGGGCATCCCAGAGGCACCACTCCACGAAGGAGAAAAGGGAGAAAGAGCGTTTACGGTCGCTCTTATTAGTCAGCTTCACACGCTGAACCTCACCCTTATACCCTATTGGAACCATGTAAAGAATTTCCGCTTCCAAGAGGTCAACTTCACCAGTGATACGGGTATAACCCATCCCATGGCTGCATTCATATTTATCCAGTTCGGTTTTGACAGGCTTCCAGCCTGGCGACCATACCTTGCCGTTCTCATTGATATAAAAGTACTTACCCCCGTCATCCACTGGTACATTGTTGTACCTGTAGCGGGTAATCCGTCTCAGCCGTGCATCCTTGTAAAAGCTGTATCCACCTGCTGTATTGGTAATTATTGAGAAAAAATCTTCACAACCCAGGTAGTTTATCCATGGATAAGGAGTTCTGGGATTGGTAATTACATACTCTCTTTTACTGTCGTCAAAATGTCCAAATTTCATATTTATTACATATAATATATATACAACTTCTTCCTTCCCAATCATCTTTTTTGGGACAATAAATATACATAAATCGAAATTGAAATGTATATTGTAATCCCTGAAACATGTGCGAACATAAAAAATATCTGAAGCTCTCCGTCGAAGAGGCAAGATCGGGAATGAGAGCGGGCGAAGGCGGTCCTTTTGGTGCCCTTATTGTACGCGACGGCCTTATCATAGGACGAGGCCACAATACAGTAATTCATTCCCACGACCCAACTGCCCATGCCGAAGTAAATGCCATCCGTGATGCCTGCAGGAAGCAGAAGACCCATCACCTGACCGGGGCGACTATCTATTCAAATTTTGAACCGTGCCCCATGTGCCTTTCAGCCATATACTGGGCCGACATCCGAAGTCTCTGGTACAGTTCAGGGAGGCAGGATGCTGAAAAGGCCGGGTTCATGGACCGCCACCTTTATGATGAAATCTCACTCCCTGAAGGATCGCGGGAGATTATCACCTCTCAAATTACCCTGGAAGAGATGAAAAGCCTCTTGAATGAATGGGACAGCATGGAGGGAAAAGTTCTATATTGATCGTTAATTTTAACCTTATCCATATACAAGCAACATGAACCGACGCAAATTTATTGAAAAGACAACACTTGGCGCAGGAGCCATTTCCATTTTTCCTCAATACCTGTCAGCACGAAGCCGCTCCTTTGCCGCCTCGGATACAATCAACATAGCTTTTATCGGGACAGGTAAACAGAGCCTGGGCCTCTTGAATGACATCGGACGCTGTCCGGAAACAATCATCCTGGCTGCCAGTGATGTGGATAAGAAGAAGCTGGCTCGCTTCAAGGGGGAGGCTGAAAAAATCAATAAAGCAAAACTTGATGGAGGAAATCAGGATGTGGACACTTATGAAAACTACCGTGAATTGCTGGAACGAAAGGACATTGATGCGGTTGTAATCGCTTCGCCCGATCACTGGCATGGCATGATGGCCGTGGATGCTGCCAAAGCGGGGAAGGATATCTATTGCGAGAAGCCCCTGGCGCTTACCGTTGCTGAAGGAAGAGCCATGGTTGCTGCCACCCGAAAATATGATCGCGTTTTTCAGACTGGTAACATGCAACGTTCCTGGAGGAATTTCAGACATGCATGTGAGATGGTTTCAAATGGATATATAGGTGAAGTGGAAACAGTCAATGTAAATGTGGGATCTCCGGCTGTTGCCTGTGATCTTCCCTTGTAGAAAGAACCCGTATATATGAACTGGGACCTTTGGGTCGGACCCTCTTTGTTCAGGGGCTATAATCCCGTTCTGTCCCCTCCCATTGAAGACACGAGCTGGCCCATGTGGAGAAGATACAGAGAATTTGGCGGTGGTGGAGTTACCGATTGGGGAGCACATATGTTTGACATAGCCCAATGGGGCCTGGGAATGGATAAATCGGGACCAGTGCAATTCATCCCGCCCGAGGAGCGTTCTGAGAAAGGCATGAGCATGAAATATGCAAACGGGGTAGTGATGAATCATGTAGATTGGGGAGAAAGTAATGCCGTACAGTTCCTTGGGTCTGAAGGGAAAATTGAAGTGAGCCGGGAGTTTTACCGTTCTGATATAAAGGGCCTGACTGAATTTGAACTAAAGGCAAATGACAAAGCACTTTACAAAAGCGAGAACCATTACCAGGACTGGGTGGATGCAATTAAAAACCGGACCAGGCCGGTTTCAGATGTGGAAGCCGGGCACCGGACCGCCTCCCTGTGTAACATTGTAAACCTGGCCTATACCCTTGAAAGACCACTGAAGTGGGCCCCGGCTCATGAGCAGTTTATAGATGATGATGATGCAAACAGCATGATAAGCAGACCTTTCAGAGGTAAATGGGATATTACAGATTATTAAATAGAGCATACTAATCTCAGCTATGAAAAACCGGGCAGCCTTGCTTCTTTTAACATTTTTCCTTTCTCTCCTTTCGATTGAGGGGAGCGGGCAGGCATGTGTGCCGGGTTCCAAATCAAATGACATTAAAACAAGTCATCTATGTTCTCCGGTGGATATTCTTTACTGGGAAGTGAGTTATAGAGGAGTGGATCCTTCTGTCACCAAAGTGGAAATATATTTTGACTGGGATGATGGCATCACCGAAACTCTGCCCGCTATAGATAGTGCGGATGCGGGGGTGTTATTCACAGCTACCGGAATTCATACCTATGTTTCCATGGAAGAAAAGTGCAACTTTAAACCGGTTGCCACCATGGTTGTGGACGGAACCATCTGTACCTCCCAGTGGCAGGAGCAGATTGTCACCATCTGGGATGTGGATAACAAAAACGGAGCTTACGTAAGCGCCAGTCCGGATGTTTACCCGGTATGCGTGGGTAGTGCCGCCACAGCACGCTTTGATGACAATACCAGGTACAATTGCGTACCACCCCAGGAAGAGGATAACCGCAATGAAAGTACCCGCTGGATACAGTGGGTTTACCGGAACAAATCAATGACGGGTACCCCGGTCAGCGTGGATGGTTATACCGGACCCTGGCCCTATGTTACCCCCGTCCAGACCCTGGCCAACCCAAGCTGGGGCTCAAGGGAAAAGAGCCTGCCCATATTTGTGGATGATGACAAGTTGCTTGGCCAGGAGTTTGAAGTGGAGCTACGTTACTGGAATTATTGCAATAAGTATACAGATCCCGATGCAGAACCTGTAATTGACAGGTCCGTGATCAGGATTGTTGGAATGCCCGATCCCACCATTAATCCACTGTCCTTCGTTTGTGAATTCGGAGGGAACAAAACTTTGTCTGCGGCCCAGGCAGGGGGAAGCTGGAGCGGGCCCGGAATTATCGACGCGGAATCAGGCACTTTTGCTCCTTCAGTGGCCGGAACGGGCTTGCATACCATTTTTCATAATATTACTGACGAAAATGGATGTTCAGCTTCCGACACCACCCTGATCGAGGTCTCTGACGGACCAGTTGGGACCATCACCCCGGTCGACCCGGTCTGCTATGGAGCAGCCCCCTTTGACCTGAAAGCACTCCCCATACAGGGGACATGGTCAGGTTCCGCTGGCATTACAAGCAGCACCGAAGGAACCTTTGCTACGGAAATTGCCGGGCCCGGATCTCATGAAGTTATCTACGTAACCCCACCGGATGAGGACGGGTGTACCGGTACCGACACTACCTTGGTGCATGTGGCAGCCCCACCCTTTGCTGCCTTCCTCACCCCCGATTCTGCATGGTGCCAGCGGGCCAACAACAGTTCTATGGCCACCATTGCATTCTTCGGACTTGACACGACCACTTTCGATTTGATCTATGAAACCAGGGGCCGCATCGACACGCTTTTTAACATGCGTGCCGACACCTTCGATCTTTTCCTGAACAACATTCCCGGAGAGAATCTGTATATCCTCAAAAAGGTAAGAGAACACCATGGAGACAGCTTCTGTGAAACCGAGCTGAACGATTCGCTCAAGATGACCGTACACGACAGTCCGCTCCTTGAGTTCGACCTTGGTGATATTGACTTCTGCAGTCCGGTGGAAATTGGTTTTGAAGCCACAGAAGGTTTTAGCAGGTATACATGGGATTTTGGTGACGGAGTGATGGCAGAGACCTTCTCCAACAAGCTTAGCCATACTTTTACCTATAATTATTCTGATAACTACACTCTTAGCGGGGGTGATACCATTTACGACCTGAGCAGGGAGGATACCATGTTCCACATTGTGATTTATGCCGAAACCTTCGATGGCTGCATGGGTTTCTATGAGGACAGCATTACCGTCTTCCCGAATCCGGAGGCCGACTTCTTTGTCTCTCCTGCCATGCAAAGTCACCCCGATTCCCTGGTCTACCTTATAAACCTCTCTTCGCCCGGCCCATGGGATTACCACTGGGAGTTCGGGGATGAAAACAACAGCGAGGTGATGGATCCGGATCAACACATCTTTGATACCTGGGGCACTTACGATATTTCCCTGAAAGCCTACAGTGTGCATTGTACTGATACCATAAGTAAACAGGTGCAGATTGCACCACCGGTACCAAAGGCCTCCATGCAATCAGCCGAGGCCGGATGCCCCCCCCTGAGCATCAGCTTCGAGAATTACAGCCTTTATGCCGATAGCTATTTCTGGGACTTTGATGATGGGGATTTCTCCACTGAAGCCGAACCAACCCACACTTTTTATGGAAGCAAGGAGCACAGGGTTAAGCTGGCAGCTTTTGGCCTTTCGGGATCCGACACTGTGGAACAAACGGTTCTTGTATACGACAGACCTGTGGCCGTATTTGATGCCTACCCCAAGGAATCCAGGAACCTGAAGCAGATCTTTAAATTCACAAATAATTCAGTTGGAGGAGCATATTTTCTCTGGGAATTTGGGGACGGATCCACAAGCTCCGAGGAAGAACCTGCACACATATATGAGGACTCCGGCACCTATTCGGTAACGCTTTACGTATGGAGCGAGGAAAATTGTGCCGATACTGTGATTCAAGAAAACCTGATTTCCGTTCAGGCTGGAGAAGGTTCCATTGAATTTCCCACTGTATTTGCCTGGAATGGCTCAGGGCCCACTGGCGGTCACTGGAACGAAGGGACCATCGATAATACCATTTTCCACCCGGAAGTTGTCAATGCAGTAAGTTTCAGTATGATCATCTACACCCGCTGGGGAGAACAGATTTATGAATCCAACGATCTCTATATTGGCTGGGATGGCTATGTGAAGGATGGGGCTCTGGCCACAGAAGGAGTATATGTCTGGAAGGCCTGGGTCAGGTACGTGGACGGCTACGAGGAGATCCTGGCAGGCGACATCACCTTCCTCCACTAAGCACATTTTGTTTTCTTCAGGATAAATCTGTTATTTGTATCATACACGTAACACAAGATTCTTATGAAACTAGTCATTCCTCCCAATTATAAGTCCTTCCTGAACCTGAAGGAGTCGGAAAAAGCCATTAAACTTATCAAGGATTTCTTTGAAATGAACCTTGCAGCCGAGCTGAAATTAAGGCGTGTCACAGCTCCCTTATTCGTTCAAAGGGGAACAGGGATCAATGATGACCTGAACGGCACCGAACGTCCGGTTTCCTTCCCGGTGAAGGATATGGAAGGGACCACAGCTGAGATCGTGCATTCACTGGCCAAGTGGAAAAGAATGATGCTGGCCGACTATGAGATAGCCCACGGGTATGGACTCTATACAGACATGAATGCACTCAGACCCGACGAAGAGCTGGACAACATTCACTCCATATATGTGGACCAGTGGGATTGGGAGAAGATTCTCTCTCCCGAGGAACGCACACTGGACTACCTGAAAAAAATTGTCCGCTCCATTTACGCGGTGATGAAGCGTACCGAATTTGTGGTATATGAAAACCACCCTGAAATTGTACCAGCCCTGCCCGAGGATATCTTTTTCATCCATGCCGAAGAGCTTCTGGAACGCTATCCTGATCTGGACCCCAAGGCCAGGGAGCATGAAATAGTCCGTGAACACGGGGCCGTTTTTATTATCGGCATCGGTGGAGTACTGAAGGATGGTAAGGCTCACGATGGCAGGGCTCCTGACTACGATGACTGGTCCACCGAAACAGAGAATGGCTTTAAGGGACTGAACGGGGATATTATGGTATGGAATCCGGTTCTTGAAATTGCCTTCGAGATATCCTCCATGGGGATCCGTGTAGATAAGGGCGCCTTACTGAAGCAGTTGGATATCACTGGCAAGACAGATCGCAAAGAGCTCTTGTTCCACAAAAGGTTGCTCAATGACGAATATCCGGAAGCCGTTGGGGGAGGAATCGGCCAGTCGAGACTCTGCATGTACTTCCTCAGGAAAGCACATATCGGAGAGGTGCAGGCCAGTCTATGGCCGGGACAAATGCATGATCACTGTAAGAAGTCAGGTATCATCCTAATGTAAACCAGCCTGCATGTTGCTCATTATCCTGATCATTCTATCGGTTTTACTCATCGTAGTTGCCACAAGTAAATTCAGGGTTCATCCTTTCCTTGCACTGCTCTTTGTAGCATTGTTTTTCGGACTGGCATCGGGGATGCCTCTGGATACAATCGTCCAGTCCATCAATGATGGTTTTGGAAAGACCATCGGTTCCATCGGAATTGTAATTATTGCAGGTGTAATCATCGGAACCTTCCTGGAACAGTCAGGCGGAGCCTATGCCATGGCCAACAGAATCCTTAAGCTTACAGGGAAAAAGCAGGTACCACTGACCATGTCGATCATCGGCTACTTTGTGTCCATCCCTGTATTTGCCGATTCGGGATTCGTCATCCTGTCTCCATTAAACAAAGCCCTTTCCAAAGAAGCAAAAATATCTCTTGCAGGTTCTGCTTCAGCCCTTGTACTGGGATTGTCGGTGACCCATGTGCTTGTGCCACCCACTCCCGGTCCCATTGCAGCCGCCGGAATTCTTGAAGCGGACCTGGGCATGGTGATCATGCTGGGGGTCCTTACCAGTATACCGGTCCTTTTGGTGGGATGGCTTTACGCCTCCAAAATAGCATCCCGGCTCTACATCGATCCGGATCCTGAAATTTCTCCGGCAGAAATTGAAGAAAAACTAAAGACCGCTCCCTCAGCATTCAAATCCTTCATCCCCATTTTACTGCCCATCTTTTTGATTGTGCTTAAATCGGTTTCCGATTTCCCCACAACTCCCTTTGGCACGGGAATGAGCAAGGAGATTATTGGCTTCATTGGTAACCCGGTGGTTGCCTTGATGATTGGCATCCTCATTGCCTTCACCCTTCCTAAAAAATTCGACACGAAAATGTTATCTACCACCGGATGGGTGGGTAAAGCACTGCAAAACGCGGCAATAATCATCTTAATTACCGGGGCAGGCGGGGCTTTTGGCATGGTATTGAGAAATTCGGGAATTGCCGATGTCATGGGGGAGTCACTATCGGGCATGAAAATAGGCATCCTCCTCCCCTTCCTCATCGCTGCAGCCATTAAGAGTGCCCAGGGTTCTTCCACGGTATCGCTGATTACCACTGCATCCCTGATTGCTCCAATGATGGTCTCCCTTGGCTTTGACAGCACCATGGCCAGGGCCCTTGTGGTTCTCTCCATCGGAGCGGGGTCCCTTGTGGTTTCCCATGCCAACGACAGCATGTTCTGGATTTTCACGCAGATGACCAATATGACTGTAAAACAAGGATTCAGGATTCATACCCTGGGAACCCTGGTTATCGGCTGTGCAGCCGCCCTGATTATCTGGACGATGAGCCTTTTTCTACTTTAAGCCGGATATAATTCGTCACATTCAGGAAGCTGGCTGTCCAAAGGAATTATATATCATCTCATTTGAAAACGAGTCTGGTGAGCGCAATACTGCCAAACTTATTCAGAAATAGTTAATTTTAGCTTAATCTATATTTCAATATTAATGGGCGCGGAAAGCACCCTCAATATGGCCGGATATGTCTCACACCAACAGCAATAAATCCAAATATAAAGTCCTCTTGTTCATCGGGACACTTCTCCTTGCAAGCATACCTACTCAAATCAACGGCGCTGTGGATGACAGCTGGGATGCAGCCACTCCTGTGGGGGGATCTTCCTTACCGCTCGAAGCAGTACAAAAGAAGACCTTCAGCTATAAGGTAAAACATTCAGTGGATCATATGATCGGGACCAACTCCTTCATTGATGTACCCATGGAGAACATGGAGGCGGTGGGATTTATCAGGGAATACCACCCCTGGAGCTTTACCGAAATTGAGGATGATGTTTTCGAATACAACCGCTGGAATGGCTACTGGGATTTCGACGCCTACTACAGCGATCTTGCAGAGCGGGGTATCACGGTATGTCCCGCCCTCTGGTCGAGCCCCGACTGGCTTGAACCAAATTCCACGAACAAACCCCTTGGCGAGGATGAAAACGCGGAAGACCCCTTCTCCTACCACGAAATGTCTCAACTAATGTTCCAGTATGCAGCCAGGTACGGATCCACTATTGTGGCCGATGATAAGCTTTTAGTGAATGATGGCCAGGTGAAAAAATCCGGAATGGGCATCCTCTCCTACTTCGAAGACTGGAACGAACAGGACCGTGACTGGGAAAGCCGTGAAGCCCATTTTACTGCAGCGGAATATGCTGCCATGGCCAGTGCCAATGTGGACGGACATGGTGGAAGCATGGGCGAAGACCTGGGATTGAAGACCGCCGATCCTTCAGCAAGCTTTGTTATGGGAGGGCTATATATCCTGGGTACCGACTATATAAGTGATATGTATGACTGGTTCCTGGAAAACAGACCCGACCACAGGTGGCCCATCGATGTAATCAACATGCACCATTATTCCTATACCCAGGTCAAAAACGGGATCTGTCCCGAAGAGGACGGGTATAAGGCCAGGGTGCAGGAAGTGATTGACTGGAGGAACGAATATGCTCCTGAACACGAAGTATGGATCACCGAATTCGGATACG
>JAOZLK010000572.1 GCA_029934875.1 Bacteroidales bacterium
AATCTTCCCAATAAGACCATGCGGCGCGGATGGAGGAATACTGTCCAGAACAGCTGCATAGGAAACCATTGATATACTGCCATTTCCTGCAGTATCGACGGCAGCTACCACATAATAGTTCCCACTCATCTGGTCAGAATAATAATCAATAAATGAAGTTGAATCTTTTGGTATCTTCTCTTCATGAATGGGCTGAAAGTTTTTATCAAGATCATCGCCTCTTCCAATATAGAATGCATCCAGATCCGGTGAAGGATTCGGCATTTCCCATGTAATCTCGACATTTCCTGGAGCGATTTGCCTGGCACTGACATTTAAGGGCGAAGCAGGCGGGGTCCGGTCACGTCCCATCTCAAGCACAATATCTGAAGGGGGGCTCTTCTCACCAAAGGGAGTAAGGCCAATGAGTCGATACGAATAGGGTTCATAATTCCTGGGAACCGAATCCGTATATTGAAACACATTGACCTGGCCATTGATGTTATCCGATTCCGGATTGATAAATGGTATTTCATGGAGTGCTTCGAAAGTTTCCCCTCCGTCATCTGACCGCTCTACGATATATGCACTGAAAAGGGACTCATGAATGACCTTATCCCAACTCAATTGAACTTGAAACTCAGATCCATATGTTTCGCTAATCACTGGATTTTGAGTCGGAGGGGTCGATATATTTTGAATCACCAGATAGGCCGTGTCAATTTTATAATTTGCCGAAGGTAGAGATGGATAAACACGATAAATGTAGTGCTGATCTCTTTGTACAGACCTGTCAACAAACCTTAAGCCCAGTGCTTCTGCGGTGATGGCGGATAGATCTGCTGCAAGCAGACTAAAGGAGTATCTGTTACTATACTCATCAGCAATGTCAAAATATTTTGCTCCTTTTGTATTGAAACCCTCACCATACAAAGCCTGTGCGGCAATGGCAGACAGGGCCTGATCACCTCCATCATTTACAATTGTTTCCCACTCTTCCAATGGTAAAGGGATTATGGGAGAATCTGATATAAGCTGATAACTTGAGGGATCAAAATCCTGTTCACCCGAAAAGGTGGTTCGTTCGATAACATAACCCACTTTATTCAGGTATGACCAGGCCCCGGGGGTACTCGGAGCCCATCTTAAAACAATATTATCGCCATGTGATTTTCCTATCAGGCTGATCTCGGCTGCAAAAGGTATTTGAAGCGAATCCGATTCAGCTTGTGCAAATGCTGAGAGCCCTGAGAAAAGGATCTGCAGCATAAGTATAGGAAGAGTCCTTATTTTCATTTGCTTTACATTTTTCTTTTTCTTCTCGGCTTCGGCATAGTCACTGGAGGTGCAGCCTGCCTTGCCTGCAGATAATCAAACCTTTTCATGATTGCTGATTTCCTTGTTTGATGAGGAAACTCGTTTGAAGTGTCATTCAGAGTTGGAACCATTACCTCAAAGACGACGCCATAACTTCCGGGCGTAAAATCAAAGGTTGCAGCAGTATTAGTAAGCGCATAAAAGATTCTCGAATACACAGCCGGGTGCTGCCTTAAAAGTTGGTTTTGATAAGTATAAGCCCCTGTAGCACCTCGATAGCTAAGTATAGTGCTCAGTTTCCTTTTTATTGCATCTGCATCCAGTTTAATAAAAGTTGAACTGGAATAAATCAAAGCAAAACCATAGCTGGAGCTAGCTCCTCCAATCTGGGCTGAAGAAACATTTATATTCCCTGTACCGCCTCCAAAGAGTCCTGAAAGTCCGGCAGTATGACCCGATGCCATCGTTGGCAAAGATGATGTACCTGATCCTGTGGAAGTAGTTGCTGGACTGGCCTGGCCGATTCCTGCTTCACGTTCCAATTCCCAATCTTGTAATGGATGTTCGATTCTCATAGAGGAAGCCAAATAAACTGCTTTTTTTGGAGGAAAGCCAACATCCCTGTAGCCACGATACTCAAATGGCATGCTGCTCAATATGGGATCTGAATATTTCAGGTTCCTGACTTCAAAGTATAAATCATAAACCTTGGGATTGGCAATATTACTATGATATTCAAATGAAAACGGATCCTGAATAGACACCAGGGGTTCCAAAATTTGGTCCCCTCCTTTAAAGTAGCCCTTCAAATCAAATTCCTCAAAAGGCTCCCCGCTTTCTCCCCTTAGCTTCATCGCCCCGATCAGGCTCGTCTCAGCTTGCAAATTCAAGCCTGCAATTTTTTCAGATAATGTATTGAATTTACTGGTTCTGAAATAGTAATGATATAATAATGATTCGCCTCTGGCAACTGAGAGACCAGGTAGTTCCTGAGCTTCAAGATTGACCTTTACGTTTCCAGCTCCGCCACCAAGATTGAAATTTCTAATCATTGGGCTAAGCGGACCATTTCTTACTGCAGTGGCCCTGGAGTCAATATCCGCGAATATAAACGGATTTGCCAATTTTCTTACAATTTGGATCATGTAATACTCTTCATTCTGAAGATTTGGGAGTGCAAAGGATACACCTTTCTCCGAGGTTCTCAGTGGAAGCTCTAATGCTTCTCCCCCTGAAACTGGTTTTACCCGTGCTACGTAAGCATACTCTACATCATCAATTGTCCCGGCAAATAAATCTGGCTGCGGGCGTGTCCATCGAATACCAGAAGAACCGTCAACTTCACCTTGTAAGAAATAGGCCTGATTTTTTATGGGATAGGAAAATAAAACATTGCTCTCAGGAATATCCTTTGGCCTTGGGCCAGTAACAAAAGTGAGACTTTTTCGGTCTTCCCAGTCCCTGCCTCCATCTTTAATATTGCGTCTTGACCCATCCGGGAAAATCTCAAATGACTTCACTATAATATCAACTTTGTACCTGCTCTCACCTTTAAGGACTTCTAATCCTTCCATGACCAGGCTGGCAATAGTATTTGTTTCGTTAAATTCAAAATCTCCAGTAACTAAACTATTCCCTTCTGAGAGGTCTGTAAGCTCAAAGCGTTCGATATATGGTTCGAAAACTCGTACTGCACTTGGATCATCATCCAGACCTGCGGGAAGTTCCAGGAGCTTATTCACGGGCAGGTTAAATGCCACCGCCGGTATAACGAATACATCGGGATTGCTTCCGTCGCCAGGCTGGATGTCTGCAATAAAATCAATGCTACTCAAGGGGTTCTCATCCACTACTGAGCACTTCTCCCCAACCTGAACCTTGAAATTACACTGCCCCTCGACCATCCCCCCTAATATGCTATAATAGAGCCCTGCTCTACCTTCAATCCAGGTTGGGTTTGGAAGTCCACCACGCATGGCTACAGCCGCAGCCAATTCGATGATTGGAAATTCCCCCTGGATAAAAAACAGATCAACAAAGACACCCATCTCACCCCGTAGTCCGGCATACATTTGTCCCATGGCATACA
>JAOZLK010000573.1 GCA_029934875.1 Bacteroidales bacterium
CTTATATTTTTCGTTCACCCTGATTTTCACCATGGCACATACAACAAGTATGGGACAGAAATGGGATCGAATTCGTGAATCAGCTAATTTCGAAATACTTGAGGCTATTTCCTTTCCCGACAGCATACACGGCTGGATGGTGGGCAATAAGCCGGGAGAAAACAGGGCATATATTCTCCATTCCGATGACAAGGGTGAAACCTGGAGTGAACAGACAAGTTCTGTGAGCGATCAGCTCAAGGATGTCCATTTCAATGACAGTCTTGAAGGTTTTGTTCTTGGTGTTAATAGCATACAAAAAACCATTGATGGAGGAGATAACTGGGTAGAGATTGAACTTGGTGCCCTTAGCGACAACCCTCTTTTTGTAGGATTCGACTTTGAAAATGAAACCGCCTGGGCAGTAGGGGATGGAGGAATATTAATAAAATCTACTGATGGAGGAGATACCTGGTCAGAGAAAAATCCAGTGTCATCAGACGCAATCATTGCAGCGATAGATTTTAGCAATCCCGATACCGGAGTTGCAGTCGGTCAGATAGGAACCGATCACTTTGCCACATTAACCACAGATGGTGGAGAGAGCTGGAGTCCTCTGGATATTGCTTCGGAAATAGGGAGGCCATTTTTTGATGTTGCTTTTGCTGATCAATCAACAGTCTATGCAGTGGGCAGAGGTGGCTTTGTCGTACGGTCTGACGATGCAGGCGTTACCTGGCAGGAGATGACAAGGATTCAATCTATAGTAACATATTTGTTAAATACTTCAGTATATTTCACTGATGCAAAGAGAGGCTGGGTGGCAAGTGTACACCAGTCGACATCCGCGATGATGTATATTCACCGGACCGATGATGGAGGGGTGACGTGGATCAGGGAGATTCAATCTACGCTGAAATCTCCGAAGGTTGGAGTTACGGATATTCTCTTCAGTGAAAATGGAACAGGATGGGCATGCGGATGGAGAAGTTCGGGAACTTCAAACGGAGATTTTATACTTGAACGAGATGCGCTTGGTAAGCCTCCGCCAGAAGCAATATGCAAGAATGGGTCGGTCTATCTTGACGCTGCAGGCGAAGTAACGCTCACCGTTTCTGATGTTGATGGAGGTACTGATCCCACTTTCATCGACACTGCCTATGTTACTCCTGAGAATTTTTACTGCTTTCAAGCAGGCGATCAGAATGCCCTTCTTTATGTGATTGATGATGAAGGCAATCTAAGCACCTGCGAATCAACAATATCAGTCTGGGATACATTGCAACCGATAGCCATCGGCAAGGATATAACACTTGTACTTGATCCCGATACTGATTACGCAAGTATAAGCGGTGCGGACGTTGATGATGGCTCTTCAGATAACTGTGAAATTGACACAATGACTGTTAGTCCATGGTATTTTACAAGTGTCGATTTAGGCGTCCAGACTGTTACCCTGACAGTTACCGATATCCATGGTAACACCAGTACCGGCAATGCAAATGTAACAGTTGAATCTGGTACAACATCACTTTCTCCGGATCAAACATCTTATTCGAAGGTATCCTTTCTGGGGAATCATCCCAATCCATTTAATACCAGTACATCAATCATGTTGAATGTTGCTGAAAGCGTGGAGATACAGCTGAATATATATAGTTCGGCAGGACAATTGATTGAACATTTGTTTGAAGGTGAAATTTCTCCCGGAGTTCACTCATTTGACTTTGAATCACCGTCATCAGAAAGCGGACTTTACATTTGTGTACTTCAGGTCAACGGTAGAACCAGCTCAAGAAAAATGATTAAATCCCGTTAGTGCGATAACCAATGATTTATAATTTATGGAGTGACTCGTATGAATTTGCAACCATAACCTCAAATACCTATTATGATTGGTTATTGGATCAGACGTTTACTTTATAAATCTGAATACGGTTGATGGGAAATTAAACACCACCAAAAAGATTGTAAAGTTTTAGAATCATTTGATGGAGATATTATTTCTGTACTTCTCTACCATTTTGTATGCCCTGCCAAATATCTGCGGGTTGTGTATAGTGAGGCTGTTGATCAGAGCTTGAAAGACATTTGACTTGAGATATCGAAGCGGTATGAGATTGAGCTCATTGAAATTGGAACGGACAAAGATCATGTTCATTTTTAGATACAGAGCATTCCAACGAAAAGTCCAAGCAAGATAATCCAGGCTGTCAAGAGCATCATAGTATTTCGGCTTGCGATTGTATATTACTCGTAGTTTGATTATGTACCTACTATGTGCCTATTTGCATATCATAAAACCATTCTATTTGGAAACAGGGGGGGCGCAGGTTCGAATCCCTGCTACCCCGGCCCGGGCAGGATTATTAACCGGTATATTCCCCTAGAACCACGGAATGCTGGGTTATGGCAGACGCCGGGATATGATCCTCCTCAGGGATACCTGGAACTGTATGATGGTGCTGAAATTCCTAAACCGTTAATTGGAGACTGGAGTCACTTTCTCTATTCAGTTCAGGGAGGGGAGAATGTCGCATTTATCGAACCTCTTATTTTTCCTTTATCAATTTATCTATCTCAGTTACAAAATCCTTGCTTAAAGACAATAATCTTTCTGAAGTTTCCTTGTCGTACTCTACAAAATCATCAATTCCCCCGGTCATAGCACAATCCCTTCACGTTTTACATTAGTATAAAATGGAGTTATGCTGTGCCTTGTTTCCCAATCCTTCCTGGAATGCACAATTGGACTAATAATCAAACCTGTTTCAAATTCCAGATCGTAGAGTGGATATTTAATTCTTTTTTCATCAAAATAAGTAATCTTATCCTTGTCGATAAGTATAAGCAGATCAATATCAGATGCTTTATTATCATCTCCCCGAGCGTAAGACTCAAATAAAATCAAAGACGATGTGGGTTCTGTCCTATAGACAATTTCTTTTATTCTTGATAATATTTCTTGTTTTTCAAACATATTCAAAGATACATAAACTATAGAAACCCGATGAAAGCCAGGTTTTTTTCTTATATTTTTACCAAATTTGCTTGCTGCACTTTTTCCATTCAAATTCATAGATTCCAGAAGATAAAAGTTTAAATAGCAATACAATGAGCAAAATGACTCCACACGAATCCATTCTCAAACTTCGGGAAAAGATGTCCGAATCTATTATCGGACAGGAAACATTAATAGACCGCCTGGTTTTGGTTTTATTGGCCAATGGCAATATGCTGCTTGAGGGTCTTCCCGGATTGGCAAAAACACGGGCCATTAAATCACTGGCCAGTGAACTTAACTGCGGTTTAAGCCGCATTCAGTTTACGCCCGATCTGTTGCCATCGGATATAACCGGTACTGAAATATATCAACCTGAGCTGGAAGAAAAATTCATATTTCAGA